>NZ_JBHXKE010000055.1:17219-41530 GCF_042722765.1 Kitasatospora sp. NPDC058406 | reverse complement strand
GACAGCCGCCCGGACGTCCGGCGGGGGTCTCCGCCCGGCCGTGCTCACCCACCATTTCACGACATCTAATTGTTGACTTCTGTTCTTTTGTGTTCGAATATGAACCCGAGGCTTGCTCAGTACGGGTAGCCGAGACAGGCCCGGCAGGGAAGGAAGCCATGATCAAAACCTCGGACAAGCTCGCGGACGGCCGCGAACTCCTCTACTTCGACCAGGACGACGCCACTCCCCGAGCCCGCTCGGTCGACCTGCGTCCCTTGGAGCCGGCGGCGAGCCTGTCCGAGATCCGCAGGGACCCGCTCACCGGGGACTGGGTGACCATCGCCGCGCACCGGCAGGCCCGCACCTACCGTCCGCCCGCGGACGAGTGCCCGCTCTGCCCCTCCCACGACGGCCGGCTCAGCGAGGTTCCCGCCTCGGACTACCAGGTCGTCGTGTTCGAGAACCGCTTCCCCGCCCTGGCCACCGGTGCCGACCCCGAGCACCTCGGCCACCCGGTGGCCAAGGCGGAGCCGGGCGCCGGGCGCTGCGAAGTGGTGTGCTTCACCGCCGACCACGGATCGTCGTTCGCCGACCTGACCGAGCCCCAGGTCCGCCTCGTCCTCGACGCGTGGACGGACCGGACCGCGGAACTGTCCCTGCTCCCCGACGTCAGGCACGTGTACATCTTCGAGAACCGCGGCGCCGAGATCGGCGTCACCCTCGCCCACCCGCACGGACAGGTCTACGCCTTCCCGTTCGTCCCGCCGCGCACCGCCCGCATGATCGAGCAGGCCGACTGGCACCGCGTCACCACCGGCCGCAACCTCTTCGAGGACGTGCTGGCGGCCGAACGCGCCGATCCGGTACGCGTGGTGCTGGCCGGTGAGTACTGGACGGCGTTCGTTCCGTTCGCCGCCCGCTGGCCCTACGAGGTGCACCTCTATCCGAACCGGCGGGTCGCCGACCTGACACACCTGAACGAGGCGGAGCGAGCCGAGTTCCCCGGCCTCTACCTGGAACTGCTGCGCCGCTTCGACCGCCTGTTCGTCGAGGCCGAGAGCGGCGGACGGACCGCGCCGACGCCGTACATCGCGGCCTGGCACCAGGCGCCGACCGTCGGTGCCCCCGAACTGGCCCTGCATCTGGAGCTGTTCACGATCCGCCGCACGGCCGGCAAGCTCAAGTACCTCGCCGGTGTGGAATCGGGGATGGACGCGTTCGTCAACGACGTGTCGCCGGAGGCGGCCGCGCAGCGTCTGCGGGAGGTCTCGTCATGAGCAGGTACCTCGTCACGGGTGGCGCCGGCCATGCCGGCCGGACCCCGCGCCGCCCGAACCCGGACGACGTCGTCGCCGACGCCCGGGCCTTCACCCCGACGCGGAACACCGAGAGGCAGCACGCCCGATGAGCCCGGTACGCACCCCCGACAGCGCGACGGCCCCCGCCCGGACCGGGGTCTGGGCCGCCCCCGGCCGGGTCAACCTGATCGGCGAGCACACGGACTACAACGACGGGTTCGTCCTGCCGATCGCGCTGCCCCAGGCGGCCCGCGCCACCGTCCGCCCCCGCGCCGACCGAACTCTTCGCCTCTACAGCGAGCAGGGCGACGGCCGGACCGTCGAACTGGACATCGACGCCCTCTCCCCCGGCGGCGTGGACGGCTGGGCCCGTTACCCGGCCGCCGTCGTCTGGGCGCTCCGCGAGGCCGGATGCGCGATCGGCGGTGCCGACGTACACATCGACAGCGACGTGCCGACCGGCGCCGGCCTCTCCTCCTCGGCAGCGATCGAATGCGTCGTGGCAGCCGCGTACAACGACCTTCACGATCTCGGGCTGACCAGGAAGGAACTGGCCCGGATCGCCCAACGCGCGGAGAACGCCTTCGTCGGCGTCCCCTGCGGGATCATGGACCAGATGGCCTCGGTGTGCGCCCGGCAGGGCGAGGCGCTGTTCCTCGACACGCGCGACCTGTCCGCCCGTCACGTCCCGGTCGACCTGGAGGGCGCCGGTCTGCGGCTCCTGGTCATCGACACCCAGGTCAAGCACGACCTCGCCGACGGCGAGTACGCGAAGCTGCGGGCCGGCTGCGAGCGGGCCTCCGCCCTGCTCGGCCTCCCCGCCCTTCGCGACCTCACCCCGGACAGGCTGCCGGCGGCGCTTGACCGCCTGCCGGCCGAACTACGCCCGCTCGTACGCCACGTGGTGAGCGAGAACGCGCGCGTCGAACAGGCCGCCGCCCTCCTCCACGAGGGCTACCTCCACGCACTCGGCCCGATCCTGACCAGCGGACACGCCTCGCTGCGCGACGACTTCGGCGTCTCCTGCCCGGAGACCGACCTCGCCGTCGAGGCCGCCGTCGACGCCGGCGCGCTGGGCGCCCGGATGACCGGCGGCGGCTTCGGCGGCTCGGTGATAGCGCTCGTCGCGGCCGACCGGGCACCCACCGTCACCACCGCGGTCGAAACCGCCTTCCGACAGGCCGCCTACACCGCTCCCCGCGCCTTCACGGCCGTCCCTTCCTCCGGCGCCCGCCGCATCGTCTGAGCCTCCCCGAAGGGCTGCCCCCGGCGGCGACGGCCGACCGGTCCCCGAGCGCCGCGCAGGCTGCCCCGGCACGGCAGGACGTCGAACGGCGCGACCGCGTCCGGGCGGGCGCTCAGACGTGGGGAGTGAGGGGCCCTCCGGCCGTCCGGGACCCGCCCAGCGGAGCGAGAGTGCCGGCGGCAGCCGCCAGGACCTCGGCGAGCAGAGCCGCGGTGCGACTCGCCTCGTACAGCTGGTCCCGGGCATCGCGGGCCGCCCGGATGACGTCGAACGCCGCGTCGCCCACCGGTTCGGTGGCGGGCGCGATCCGGCCCGAGGCCTGCTCGCTGCTGAGGAAGGCCTCGACCTGGTCCAGCAGCTCCGGCAGGCGCGCGGCGATTCCGGCGAGCGCAGCGACGGTCTCGGCCGCCTCGGCGGTGTGCAGCAGGCCCGGACGGCCACCCTGGGGAGCCGTACCGGCGGCACGCAGAAGATCGGCGGCCTCGGTGGCGAGGCGTACGACGGAAAGGTTCGGAGGGACGGGCTGGCTCATGGGTGGTCCTCCTCGACGGGCCGGTGGTGAGGGACCGTCACCGACGCTCCCTGGCACCGTCTTCCCCTTCGTCTCCGCGCCACACCACCCGAATTCTCGCCGGCCGGAGGGCGGTCCGCGGAGGGGCCGTCGTTCCTCAGAGCGCCGCCAACTCCTCCAGCACCACGGCGGTCCCGGCGGGCTGGGAGAACATCGGCCAGTGGCCGGTGGGCAGTTCGCGCAGCTCCCACTCGGGGCCGGCGAGCGGGGCGAAGTACGGCTCCCCGGAGGCGATCATCGCGCGGATCTGCTCCAGCGGGAACGAGCAGGAGACGAGCGCCTTCGGCAGGGCCTGTCCGCCGCCCGTGAGCCGCAGCGGTTCGGTGAAGACCCTGACCGGCACATCGGTGGCGCGCGCCCGGATGTCGTCGAGGGTCTCCTGGTCCAGGCCGTCCAGGCTTGCGCCGCTCGCCGCCAGTTCGTCCCAGGGAGGCATCGGGTGCCGCCAGCCGCCGACCAGGGACGCTTCGGCGCGGGCCCGGTAGGCGGGTTCCCAGAGGTCGCGCAGGGCGGCGCCGTCCGGGAGCGGCCCGCTGTCGAGGTAGACGACCCGCCGGATCCGCCCGGGCAGGCGGTCGGCCGCGCCGGTGGCCGGGGCGCCGCCGCCGCTGTGCGCGACCAGGACGACCTCCCGGAGGTCCTCGCGGACCATCAGACCGGTCAGATCGGCGATGTGCGTCTCCAGCCCGACCTCCGGTCCGGCCTCGCCCGCGCGCTCGGCCAGGCCGGTCAGACTCACCGGGTGAACGGTGTGCCCGGCGGCGCGCAGCGGCGCGGCGACCGCGTCCCAGGCCCAGGCACCGAGCCAGAAGCCGGGCACGAGTACGAACGTGCTCATGGCATCCTCATGGAATGTCGCCCCACCTTCCCGTGAGGGTCGAAGCTGATCATCCGCAGGGCCGGCGCGCCCGGTGGGGGCGCCGCCGACGCCAGGGTAGCGGGCGCGGGTGCCGCGAAGGCCGTCCGACAGGCCCGCAGATTCCACCATCCGTACCGGCTCGGAGAGTTCGTTCTGACGGGTCGTCAACCTCTGGCCGTCCGAGGCCCTCACGCCGGGTCGCCCGGCGGCCCCGCGCCGCTCCGGGCCGTAAGCGCCAGCCGCCGGATAACGAGAGCGCGGAGGTCAGGCCGTGTCGACCGGACACGGTCAGCCGTGGACCAGGCGAAGCGATCGTGTTCTGTCTGGTTGATCCGGACCGGCCAGTGACCGGGCGGTTCCTCGGCGGCGAAGAAGAACCCCCTGCTGGCGGGCAGCAGGGGGTTCTCACGGGCTGGGTAGTCCAGGTGGCCGATGTACAGCGCGCTGGCGATGGCCAGCCCGGCCTCCTCCTGGACCTCACGTGCGAGAGCTTCGGCGAGGGCTTCGCCGGCCTCGACGCCGCCGCCGGGTGGTTCCCAACGGCCGGCCCAGGAGTCCGACGCCGTACGTCGGAGCATCAGGAGCCGGCCGTGGCGGACGATGAGTGCACCCACGCAGAAGGCGTTGTATCCGTCTCCGCGGGTCTGGTCAATGCGCTCACGGTGCACGATCAGCGGGTGACGAGTTCCCGTACGGCCTCGCTGACGGCTGGGATCTCGTCGGGCCCGGCCCACTCGTGCGCGTCGTGCTCGGTGAGGGTGACCGGGCCGGTGCGGGTGACGGTGACCTCGAAGGTCAGCTGCCGGGTGCGGGCGCCGCTGCCGGAGGTGTAGTCGAAGTGCCCGAGGTACTTCTCGACCGCGTCGATCCGCAGGCCGGTCTCCTCGTCGACCTCCCGCAGCAGGGCCTGCTCGATGCCCTCGTCCTTCTCGACCTTGCCCGACGGCAGCTCCCACAGGCCGGCCATGAACTCGCCGGCCGGGCGCCGCAGGAACAGCATGCGGTCGCCGTCGGCGATCACGGCGGCCACGACGAATCGTTCCACCCCGTCCGTCTCGGCGGCGGCGCGGATCGTGTCCTCGAACGTGGGGTCGTCGAAGGGAGAGTTCACAGCAGCTCCTTGTGGTGGTCGCTCACCTTGATGGCCGCGCGGATGTACTGCTCGGCCAGCGGACGATCCTGTTCACGATGCCAGACCGGGAGCTTGATCGTGTGCGCGTGGGTGTGCTCGGCGACCGGGAAGTCCCCTGCTTGGTAGCGGCGGTGGGCGTGCGGGTGGCCGGGGAACAGCATGGCCGGGCTCTGGTACAGCGGTAGCTGGTTCACGGGGCAGGTGGAGCCCGGCCGGTCGAACTCGACCGCGCCCTCGGCGACCAGGGCCTGGTGGAACCGCTCGACGCTGAGGCCGACGAGCTCCTGGGGCCGGTAGGTGATCGTCAAGCCGTACCAGGACGGGATCACTCCTTCGGGCATCGGGATGACCTCCAGCCCGGGGATCCGGGCGAACTCCTCGGTCAGGTAGCGGGCGATCTCCGCCCGTCCGGCGAGGTAGCCGTCGAGGCGGCCGAGCTGGTCGTGCGCGATGGCGGCGGCCAGCGGGTGGATCCGGAGCTTGAGGCCGGACCCGGTGACCGCGTACTTCGCGAGCGGGTGCTTGGCCGGGATCTCGGACTTGGCTCGCTTGTTGTAGTGGCCGAACGTCAGGAGTCGGTAGTAGGTGTCGTCGTCGTCCGTGAGGACGAACCCGCCCTCGCCGCCGGACAGCGGCTTGGGGCCGTTGAGCGAGAACGCGCCGGCCAGGCCGAAGGTGCCGATCCTCTTACCGCCGTGGGAGGCGCCGTGGGCGTGGGATCCGTCCTCCAGCAGGAGGAGGTTGTGCGTCTTGGCGATGGCCTGGATGGCGAGATGGGAGCTACGGGCTGAGCACGTTCATCTGTACTTGGCTGAGCACCTTTGCTGAGTACGCGGACAGCACCAGACACGAACGGTTGATCACAAGGATTGGACACGACTCTGCGCACGGACGTCGACGACAACTGACGCGGACTCGAACGAAACCCCAGCTCAACGCCGCACAAGGGGACGCGCAGTCGCGGAACGTACACATCCGCGAACTCGCCGACCAGGGCCTCACCGTCACCCTCATCACCCACCGGCTCGCCGCCACCGCCGACGCCGACCTCATCTACGTCCTGCACGAGGGCCGGCTCACCGAGCAGGGCAGCCACGCCGAGCTGATGGCGGACCCCGACGGCCGGTACCGGGCCTCCTACCTCCTTCAGGCCGCCCAGTACGCCACCGCCGTCCCCCACCGGCGCAGCGGCGCCCACGATCAGGACGAGCCGGCCCCGGATCCGGCCTGACCGTCACCGGGGGCGTCCGACGGGGAGCGGCCGCACGATGCCGGGCGCGACGTCGGCGGGTCCTGCGACCAGCGGGCGCGCCGGCCTCCGACAGCCGTGCCGGGGCGGCCCGCTGAACAGCCTGAACAGCCGCCGGGACAGCCGGCTCCTGTTTCACGCGGTCGGACTACCGGGCGGGCGGAGGGTCCGGCGGATGGCGTTGCGGAGCCAGTGGTGGGCCCTGTCGGCTGCATGGCGGGGGTGCCAGGCCATGCCGACGATCACGGGCGGCAGCGTCAGGGGGAGGTCCAGGAGGTGCAGTCCGAGGGCGACGGCGTCGCCGGTGAGGGGTGAGGGGGCCGCGCCGGGGAGTGCGGCAGGGACGAGGCAGACGATGTCGCTGCGGGCGGCGAGGATCATGGCGGCCAGGTGGCTGGGGAGGACGATGCCGACCCGCCGGTGAAGGTTCTGCTCGGCCAGGGCGGTGTCGAGGGGGCCGGTGAACCGGCCGCGGCGGCTGACCGCGACGTGGTGGGCGGCGGCGAGCCGGGCCGGGGTCAGGGGTCCTTCGGTCAGCGGATGGCCGGGCCGGACGGCCGCCACCATGCGGAGGCTGACCAGCTCCTCGACCCTGGTCTCGGGGTCCACGTGGTCGATGGACCCGACCTCCAGGTCGATCCGGCCGTCGCGCAGGGCCGGGCCGGCCTCCAACTCCTCGGCCCGGAGCCGGAACGAGACCCCCGGCGCCTCCTGCTCGGCCAGGCGCAGCAGTCCGGGGGCCAGGGCCGCGCCGACGAGGTCGGCGGTCTGGAGGGTGAAGGTGCCGCGCAGGGTGGCGGGGTCGACGCCGGCATCGGGGCTGAGCAGGGCTCCGAGGCGCTGCACGACGGCGGCGGCCTCGTCGCGCAGGGCCAGGGCGCGGGGGGTGGGGACCAGGCGCTGCCCGGCCCGGACCAGCAGCGGATCCTGCAAGGTGCGGCGCAGGCGGGCGAGCGTGCGACTCATGGCGGCGGGCGAGGTGTGCAGGCGGGCGGCGGCCCGGGTGACGCTCTGCTCGGCCAGCAGGGCGTCCAACGCGATGGCGAGGTTGGCGTCGAGGGCCGAATCCGGGCTGTTCACCAGCATTATTCCGTTTCCGTCAATGATTCCGTGCCGACGTTCCCATTGTGGCAGCACCGGGGTCCTCAGCAGGATGAGGGGCGTACCGACCAGCCCGACCTGCGAGGTTTTCATGATCGTCATCACTGCTCCCACCGGGAACATCGGCCGTCACCTGCTCTCCCGGCTCCTGGAGTCCGCCCCCGCCGCAGGCGAGGAACTGCGCGTGATCGTGCGCGACCCCGCCCGGCTTCCGGACGCGGCGCGCGGACGCGTCGAGGTGGTCGTCGGCTCGCACGGGGACGCCGAGGTCGTCGACCGGGCCTTCGACGGTGCGGACGCGGTCTTCTGGCTCGTCCCCCCGGTCGCCGCCCCGTCCCCACAGGTCGCCTACAGCGGCTTCAGCGGGCCGGCCGTGAGGGCGCTCGCGGCGCACGGCGTCGGCCATGTCGTCGGAGTCTCCGCGCTCGGCCGCGGCACCCCGCTCGCCGACCGGGCCGGCCTCGTCACCGCTTCCCTCGCCCTGGACGACCTCATCGCCGGCAGTGGCGTCGCCTACCGGGCCCTGGCCAACCCGTCCTTCTTCGAGAACCTCCTGGAGGAGGCCGACTCGATCCGCGAGAAGGGCTGCTTCACCGACTCCGTCGACGCCGACCGCAGGGCTCCGCTCGTCGCCACCGCCGACATCGCGGCCGCGGCCGAAGGCCTGCTGCTGGACCGCTCGTGGACCGGCACCGGCAGCGTCCCGGTCCTCGGGCCGCAGGACCTCTCCCCCAACGACCTGGCCCGCATCATGACCGAACAGTTCGGCCGCCCCGTCCGCTACGAGCGCCAGTCGCTCGACGCGCTGTACGCCACCCTCGTCGGCTACGGCCTCGACGACGCGTTCGTCCAGGGCATCGTCGACATGAAGCGCGCCAAGGACCAGGGCCTGGACGCCGGTGTCGCCCGCACCCCGCAGACCGCCTCGCCCACCGGCTTCGAGCAGTGGTGCGCCCGGACGCTCAAGCCGGCCGTCCTCTCCTGAAGCCCCCACCGCACCGATGCCACCTGCCGCTCTGGAGACACCCTGATGCCCGCTGAGAAGACCGCATCGCCGGTCACCGCGTTCATGCTCGTCAAGACCACGCCCGAGTGGCTCGCCCTGACCGTCCGGCAACGCGTCGAGACCTTCACCACCGAGGTCCTGCCCGTGATCGAGGCCAGGACGACCGGCGTCCGGTCACGCTTCTACGACACCGAGTTCTACTCCGCGCGCGTCACCGACGTCTGGGTGTGGGAGGCCGACGACCACCACGCGTACCAGCTCCTCATCGACGCGCTGCGCGAAACCCCTTTCTGGGACCGCTACTTCGAGGTCATCGACCTCCTCGTCGGCACCGAGAACGGCTACGCCCGCACCTACGGCCTCGACCCCGTCGCCACCATCACCACCTGACACACCGCCCACCACCCGCCGCGCGCGTCTGTTCCTGTGCCCTCCGGCCCCACCCGGCCGGAGGGCACAGGAACAGGAGGGCACAGGAACAGGAGGGCACAGGAACCGGAGGAGCCGGAGCCGTCGGCCGTCCCGCAGGGCCCGGCGGGAACGGTTGTCCCGCGAAGGCCGGGGCCGGTGATCCGGCGGTCGGTCCGGTGCGGGGTGATGATGGAAGGGAGTAGACGCGAGGAGGCCTGCGATGGTCAGGTTCACTCCGAACGACCCGACCGGGATCGCCGTCAACGCGGGCGGGACAGGCCCGGCCGACTTCACGGTCAACCCGTCCGGAACAGCCGTCGGGTTGGAGATCTGGCACCGGACGGTCCGCTTCGACCCGGCGGCGCCGCCGCCTCCCCCGTTCGTCCTCGGCCCCGTCTGGGACCCGCCCCACCCCACGCGCGCCCTGCACGCGGACGTCCCCGTGGGCGGCCTCTACCAGGCCCGCCTCTTCGAGAAGGGCAGGGGCAGCGCCGCGCTGGCGGAGAAGCCGCCGCCGGAGCTGCTGATCGGCAGGGTCGACACCCCCTGCGCGGGCCCGAAGACGCGCCTCAAGTTCCTCACCGCGTGTATCGAGAGACCTCAGACCCTCCTCACGCCGGGCGGCACGTTCGTGACGGCCGCCTTCGCGACGAGCGCCCCGGTCATGGCCCGGGTCCAGATCTCCGACAGCCCGCCCCAGGTGGCGCCGCTGACCGGGCACCCCTTCTTCGGCAACCAGGAGGTGATCGCCACCGCGACCTCCGACCGGCCCGCGCTGATGCACGAGTTCTCGCTGATCGACGACCTGCGCTCGCCGCTCACCTCGTCCCACGTCGGGCTGCGACCCGGCACCGAGCTCTTCTTCCTGATCGTGGTGTGGGACGCGGCGGGCTTCTTCGACTTCGTCTGGAACACGACCGGCGAGGCCCCCGCGACACCACCGGAGAAGATCAAGGTCAAGAACCGGATCGTCGAGGCCAGGGTGACCGCCGTCCACTGCTACGAGGACAGCGACAGGCACAGCTTCGGCGAGGCGGACTTCACCTTCGGCCTCACCGGCGGGGCGAGCACGGTGACACAGACCTTCACCTGGGATCCCATGGCCCTGAGGTCCGACATGACTCCCCTCCCCGCCTGGGCCACCGCCCTCCAGTTGGTCGCACCGTTCACGGACGACAGGGTGGTCGTCTGGGTCGACGCCACGGAGGACGACTCGGGCAGCTTCCCGTCGGACTCCGACGACGGTGCGAGCACCGCCGGCCGGCTCGGCGGCGGCGCGGGGCGCGGAACCCCGCTGAGCTTCCCCGCGGGCGAGGGCCGCGAACAGGTGACCGACCAGCCGCTGGTGCTCCACAGCGTTCCGACCACGGACGGCGAGCTGCTGAGCTTCTCGACCACCGTCGTCTACTCCGTCACCTACGCCTGAATCCGGGCCGGACCGGACCGGCCCGCGCCGTTCCCGGGCCGTCAAACCGCCGAACCGCCGAACCGCCGATACCGGACAAGCGAGGACACCATGGTCAGATTGATTCCGGACCGCACGGCGGCCATCGCCCTCGCCGGCGGCGCGGTCTTCCACCTCGACGCGAGCGACTCGATCGGCGGGCAGGCCACCCTGGAGCTCTGGGAACGGACGCTCCCCTTCACCCCGGCCGGGGTACCGGCAACGGCCCCGTTACCGCCTTTCACCCTGCGCCCCGGCCCGGTCTCCGAGAGCCCCACCAGCCCGACCGTCCAGCTCGTTCCCCTCGGGGGGATCTACCAGCTGCGCCTGTTCAACCGAGGGCACGGCAGCGCCGAACTCGCGGAGAACCCGCAGCCGAGGCGGCTCACCCTCGGCGCCCTGGACTTCCCCTCCATCGGACGCGGTCACGCCACCTTCCTGACCGGATGCGGCGACAAGCCCCGGGTCATGGTGACCCCGGGCGGGACGTTCGTCTCGATGGCGTTCGTCACCCAGAGCCGGACCATGGCCCGTGTCCAGCTCCTGGGCAGCACGCCCCAGACCGAGAGCTTCGGCCACCCGGTCTTCCTCGCGCCGGACGTGATCGCCGACGCCGTCTCCCCCCGGCCCGCGATCGTGCACCGGGTCTCCGTGGTGGACCGGATCTCTGCGGCGACCCCGGGCCACATCCCCCTGCGGACCAACCAGGAACTGTGGTTCACGATCCTGGCCTGGAACGAAGCGGGCGACTACGACATCGTCTGGAACACCACCGGCCTCGCCCCCGCCACGCCCCCGGAGGTTGTCAGGACCAAACAGCGCGTCGTACGCGCCCGACTGGCCCGGCTCCACTGCCACGAGGACAGCGACAAGATCGGCAGCGGATCCGGCGAGTTCACCTTCGGGATCACCGGCGGCTCCGCGACGGCGATGTCGCCTCCGGTCTCGTGGAAGCCGATGACCACCGGCGACATGCTCGAAGTCCCGGCAGGGCCGGACCTCACGATCTCGCCGCCGGACGCCGCCACGACGGTCCGCGTCTGGGTCGACGGCACCGAGGACGACTCGGGCAGCGTCCCCCAGGACGACGACGACCGGGCGAGCACCGCCGACTACCTCGGCGGCGGCCCCGGCCGGGGGACGTCGCTCCCGTTCCCGGCCGGCCAGGGGAAGGAACTGGTCACCGACGCCGTGCTCACGCTCGCCAGCGCCCCGGTCACGCTCGGCGACAGGTTCGAGTTCTCGGCCGACGTCGTCTACAGCGTCGACTACGTCTGACCCATGGGACGGCCGCGGGAAGCCGGCGGGGCGACGTCCGTCGAACGCCGACCCGTCGCCCAACCGCCGGCGATTCGTTGGCGACCCGTCAGACACGACAGCCCCGCGCTGCGGGCGATCACGGCCGCGGCCTCACGGACCGTCCGGAGGGGGCCGACGGGGGCGCTGTTAGCCTGTTCGACATGATCATGAAGAGTGTCGGGGTGAAGATATCCGGCGCGCCGGCGCAAACCGGTCCGCAGCGCGCCCTCATCGCGGCAAGCTTCGTCAGCCGGGTGGGCAACGGGCTGTTCAACACCGCCGCGGTGCTCTACTTCACGCTGGTGGTGCACCTGCCCGCCGCGCAGGTCGGTCTCGGCCTCACGATCGCCGGGCTGGTCGGGCTGCTCGCCGGGATCCCGGCCGGGAACCTGGCCGACCGGTACGGGCCGCGCACGGTCTGGCTGGCGGCCCTCGCGATGCAGGCCGTGACGATGGCCTCGTTCGTCCTCATCCACAGCTGGCTCACGTTCACGCTCATCGCCACCCTGGACCGGCTGGCGGCCACGGGGGGCGGCGCCGCAGGTGGTGCGCTCATCGCCCGTGCCGGCGGTGAACGACCGGCCGCCTTCAGGGCGAAGCTCCGCACGTTCGTCAACCTCGGCGTGGTCCTGGGCACCCTCGGTGCCGCCTTCGCGGTCTCGGTCAACAGCCGCCCGGCGTACACCGCGCTCATCCTCGCCAACGCCGCCAGCTTCGCCTGTGCCGGCCTGATCGCCCTGATCGGCATCCCCGACTACCGGCCCCTGCCCCGGCCGAAGGAGCACCACCGCTGGGCCGTCCTGTCCGACCGGCCGTACGTGTGCTTCACCGCGCTCTACGGCGCCATGGGCCTGCAGTACCAGACCGTTTCCCTGCTCCTGCCGATCTGGCTCTCCGCCCACACCGATGCGCCCCGGTGGACCGTGGCGGCCGTCTACGCGGTCAACAGCGGGGTGTGCGTGCTGCTCCAGAGCAGGATCGGCTCGCGGGTGGAGACACCGCGCCAGGGCGGCCGGGCGTTCCGCGTCGCCGGGCTGCTCTTCCTGGTCAGCTGCCCCTTGATGGCCCTGACCGCGGACGTTCCGACCTGGATCGCGCCGGCGCTCGCCGTCCTCGCCGTCTGCGTGCACAGCCTCGGAGAGGTGTGGGAGTCCTCGGGCGGCTTCGCCCTCGGTTTCGGCCTCGCCCCCGACCACGCCCAAGGGCAGTACCAGGGCTTCTTCGGCCTCGGTTTCAACGCCGGGCAGGCCCTGGCTCCGGTGGTCCTGACGACGGCGGTCCTCGGACTCGGGCACGCGGGCTGGCTGCTCCTCGGCGTGTTCTTCGCGGCCCTCGGCGCGGCGGGCCCGCCGGTGGCGGCCTGGGCGGAGCGCACCCGCCGCCCGATCCACGACACGACCGGCACGGCACCTGCCCGGCCCGGCGAAGCCCCGCTTCCCGACACCGTCCAGGGCTGATGCCGGGGTCCGGGCGCTCCCGGCGGCAGTGCGACGGTCCCGGACGGTCGTGCGGTCACGGCGACCAAGGAGAGTGGAACGGACCTGCGTCACGAACTGACGGAGGGTCCGGTCCAACCGCCCTGTGCTGATTCTCGAACGCCGCCGCAGCCGCTCCGGGTACGGACCGGGCTCGCCGACCGGCACGTCCGGTCCGACGAACCCTCCGTTCAGCGGCGGAGTTCGGCGAGGAGGGGCTCGATCGCGGCGACGAGGTCGTCGGCCGTCGCGGAGCCGTTCCCCTCGAACTCGGCGATCTCGGCGCCGACGGGCGCACTCACGGCAAGGACCTTCGCGCAGGCGTGGAGGTCGTCGAGGCTGAGGCCGCCCGGAACGGTGTAGTCGGTCGTGAACAGCCCCGGCTCCATGACGTCGCAGTCGACGTGCAGGTAGGCGGGGCGGCCCCGGAGGACGTCCGCGAGGCGCTCGTCGAGCCCGCGGCCCGGGGGCACGAGGGCCACGCGGCCGGCGGTGACGTGCCGGATCTCGGCAGGGTCGAGGTCGCGGGCGCCGACCAGGACGGCCTGCTGTTCGGGGAGCCCGCCGCCGAGACCGGAGTCCCACCAGCCCAGCGGACCGGCGAGGGCCAGACCGCCGAGGTATCCGGTGGTGGTGTCGGCGGGGACGTTGATGTCCCCGTGGGCGTCGAACCACACCACGACCGCGTCGGGGCGGTGACGGAGCACGACCGGCTGGGAGGCCAGGGCGACGGCGCACCGGGTGATGACGCTGATCGGCGCCTGTCCGGCGGTCATGACCTGGTCGATGCGCTCAGCCATACGCTGCAGGGTGGGAAGCGCTCGGCGCAGCTCCCGGTCCCAGCTGGCCGGCTGCGCCGGCTCCGGGGAGCCGACGACGACCGGGGAGATGCCGAGCCGACGGGTGAACGCCTGGCCGAGCAGGGTGACGGCGCTCATCGCGCGGTCGTTGTGGTCCCCCGCGGGGCCGCGGTAGACGGTGAGGGAGGAGGGGTGCGGGTTCATGTCCTCAGCGTGGCAGCGGTCCCGGCGGAGAGGAATGCCGAGATCCTCGACGGGTGTCCATACCTGGTATGGCGATCTCGCGGCAGTCGGGCCCGGCACCCGGGTCGTCGTCAGGCGGGGCGTTCGTTCCAGGCTTCGGTGATCTTCCGCGCCTGCGAAGCGAGCGCTTCGCGCAGGGCGTCGGCGGAGTCGGAGACGGAGACGGAGACGGTGGAGCGGAGCATGGCCACGCTGATCCGCCGGGCCAGGGGCGGGCCGTCGACGGACCGGATGACGATGTCGAGCTCGGACTCGTGGCCGGTGAGGGCGAGCCGTGGGATGAGCGCGACCGCACCGTCCTGACCGTGACGTGGGAGGTCACCGCGCCGACCGGCGCCGCTCCGGGCACGGACGGGTCCCTGGCCGTCACCGCGGGCGCCCGCTCCACCGGCGGTCCGCTGGCCTTCTCCGCGACCGGACGGACACCTCTCCTCCCGGCCCCGCCGACCACGAACGCCTACCTCAGCGACCTCCCCTGGGTGTCGGCCACCAACGGCTGGGGCCCGGTCGAACGCGACACCTCCAACGGCCGCAAGGAGGCCGGCGACGGCACGCCGATCACCTTCGCCGGCACGACGTACACCAAGGGCCTGGGCGTCCACGCGCCGTCCGAGATCGTCTACCACCTCGGCGCCCGGGGGAACCGGTTCACGGCGCTCGTCGGCATCGACGACTTCTCCACCCGGCAGTCCGCGCTCGGTGCGACGAAGGCGTCGGTCCACGGCGACGGCAGGGTGCTCTTCACCACCGGGAAGCTCACGGGCGCCTCCGGTCCGGTCGAGGTCGACGTCCGGGGCGTGCGTCTGCTGCGGCTGGTCGTCGAGGACGCCAACGGCAACACGGCCTTCGACCACACTTCCTGGGCCCGGGCCCGGGTGACCGTGCTCTGACCCCTCTCCGACCCTTGTCCGGGCTCTCCGGACCTTCTCCGGGCCGGGCCGCGGCGGCGGCCCGGCCGGCTAGGTCTTCTCGTCGTCGGGCCAGGTGCGGGTGTCGCGGGGCCGCACGTACGGCTCCTCCTTCTCGGGCAGGCCGCCCTCGATGGCGCGTTCCCGGGAGAGCTCGGCGTCGAACTCCAGGCCGAGGAGGATGGCGAGGTTGGAGATCCACAGCCAGACCAGGAAGACGATCACACCGGCCAGCGTGCCGTAGGTCTTGTTGTAGGAGGAGAAGTTCGCGACGTACAGGGCGAACCCGGCGGAGGCCGCCATCCAGAGGACGACCGCGAGCACGCTGCCCGGGGACACCCACCGGAAGCCCCGGTCCCGCACGTTGGGCGCGGCCCAGTACAGCACCGCGATCATCAGCACGACGAGGACCAGCAGGACCGGCCACTTGGCGACCGACCACACCGTCAGCGCGGTACCGCCCAGGCCGAGTGCGCGGCCCACCCGGTCCGCGAGCGGGCCGGTGAACACGACGATCACCGCGCTCGCCGCCAGCAGCACCATCAGCAGGAGCGTCAGGCCCAGGCGCAGCGGTGTGGTCTTCCACACCGGGCGGCCCTCACGGATGTCGTAGACGGCGTTCGAGGAGCGGATGAAGGCGGCCACGTAGCCGGACGCCGACCACAGGGCGCCCGCCAGGCCCACGACCAGCAGGACCGAGCTGACGCCGCCGCCGGAGTTCCGGAGCTGGTCGACGGCGTCGCGCAGGATGTCGCGGGCGGCGCCGGGTGCCAGGTTCTGCAGGTTGTCCAGCACGGCACCGGTCGCGGACTGCCCGATGACGCCGAGCACCGAGACGAGGACGAGCAGGGCCGGGAAGATCGCCAGGACGCCGTAGTACGTGAGGGCCGCAGCGCGGTCGGGCAGCTCGTCCTCCAGGAACTCCTTGCCGGTGCGTCGCAGTGCGGCCCACCACGAGCGCCGGGAGAGGTCGCCGGGAGAGTCCGGGGCCGCTTCCGTGACCCGTCGGCTCGGGCCCGGCCCGGCGTCGTTCTCCCGGCCGTCGGGCCCGTGTGCGTGTCTGAACCGAGGTGCCATGACGGGCGTCTGTCCGCACCGGCCGCGGTCAATCCCCTCGGTGTGAGCCCGACCTGCGGAACGCGGTCACCCGCCGGGCCGGCCGGCACCGGTTCCGGTGGCCTGCCGGTGTTCCTCGACCGCCACCCGGGCGAGGTTGCCGAGCAGCCTGCGGTTGCGCAGGTGCAGCACGAATTCGCTCGGTGGTCCCTCGAAGCGCGAGCCGGGGCCGGTCAGGGGGTGCTCGTCGAGGAGGACCAGCGTGTTGGCACCCCAGGGGATGAGGGTGAACGCGATGCGGGCGGTGCCGAACGGTGCGGCCTTCGCCTCCAGCTCCAGGCGGGTGCCGGGCTCGCAGATCCGGACCGTGCAGCTGTCGTCGATGGTGAGCGGGCCGAGACCGGCCCGGTAGCGCAGGGCCGCGCCCACCGCCGGCCAGCCGGGGTCGACGTGCTCGATGTCCTGCGTCCCGACCACCCACTCGGCGTAGCTGTGGCCGTCGGCCAGGACGCCCCAGACTGCTTCGGGCGGGCATGCGATGAACTGCTGGCGCCGTGCCATGCGACTCCTCCTCGGTGCTTGCCGTGTTGCCGTGGTGCCGTGGTGCCGTGTTGCCGTATCGCCGGGCTGTCCGGTTGTCCGTTCGGCGCGTCGTCGGGCCCGGTCCGCCCGGTCCGCGCGCTCCGGCGGTCGTCAGTCGTGGTCGTGGGGGTGCTCGCGCGGGCCCGACAGCAGTCGCTGCGCCGCGGCGAGGCCCGGGGCGAGCACGCGGCCGGCCAGGAGCCGGTGCGCGCGCAGGGCCGCGCGGGCGGCGTTGGCCCCGCAGGCGCCGTGGACCCCGCCCCCGGGATGCGCGGACGAGGACGCCAGGTAGAGCCCGGCGACGGGCGTCTCCGGACGCCCGGTGCCCGGGACGGGGCGGAAGACGAGCTGCTGGTGCGGCGCGGCGGTGCCGCCGTTGATCGCGCCGCCGACCAGGTTGGGGTTCAGCTCCTGCAGCAGCGTCGGGGTGAGGATCCGCCGGGCGACGATCCGCTCCTTGAACCCCGGGGCGAAGCGCTCCACCTGGTCCTCGATGCGGGCCGCCATCGCCTCCGCCTCCCGCGGGTCCCAGCTGCCCGTGATGCCGTCGGGCCCCAGGTCGTCCTTGATCGCCCGGGGGACGTGGGTGTAGGCCCAGGCGGACTCGGTGCCGGCCGGGGAGCGGACGGGATCGGCCGTCGTCATCTGCCCGAACAGCACGAACGGGCGACGCGGCAGGCGGTCCGTGCCCAGCTGCAGCGCGTAGTCGCTCAGCTCGTCCAGATCGGCCCCCAGGTGCACCGTCCCGGCGCCGGCCGTCGCGGGCGCCGTCCACGGCACGGCTCCGTTCAGGGCCCAGTCGACCTTCACGGTGGAGAGGTCCCACTGGAAGCGGCGGAGGTCCGCGCGCATTGAGGACGGCAGGTGCTCCCACCCGACCAGGCCGCCGTACAGGGCGGGGGCCGCGACGTCCGCGAGGACCGCGCGGCGGGCCCGGTACGCCTGGCCGTCGGCGGTCCGCACCCCCAGCGCGCGCCCGCCGCGTACGACCACCTCGACCACCGGGGCGTCGCAGTGCAGCCTTCCGCCCGAGGACTCCAGCCGCCGCACCAGCGCGTCCGTCAGCGCGGCGGCGCCGCCGACCGGGACGGGCCACCCGACCTGCTGGCCGAGCATCGCCATCAGCCAGCCGAACGCCCCACTGCCGACTCCCTCCGGCAGCAGGTCGGCGTGCAGGGCGCACCCGGCGAGCAGCAGGCCGGCGCCGGGCCCGGTGAACTCCTCCTGTGCCAGACGGCGCACCGGAAGGGTCAGGAACCGCAGGGCCCGCAGTCCGCCCGCGGCCCGCAGCCGGGCGGCCATCGCCGCACCCGCCCTGACCGGGGGGAACGGTGTGAACAGCGTGCGCAGGAGATACGGGTCCAGGTCGTCCCAGAGCCGTGAGAGCCGCTGCCACGCCTCGGCGTCCGCCCCGCCGAACGCGCCCTCCAGGCCGGCGCAGGTCGCCGTGACGCCCCGGTGCAGCGTGGCGGCGCGCCCGTCGAGCAGGGGGTGGGCCAGCACGGTGGGCGCGTGGCTCCAGCGCAGGCCGAACGCGCCCAGGTCCAGCGCGCCGATGGCGGGCGAGGCGACGGCGAGGGGGTGGAAGGAGCTGAACACGTCGTGGACGTAGTCGGGGTGGACACCCCGGTCGCTGCGGACGGCGCCACCGGGCTCGGACCGGCCCTCCAGGACGTCGACCTGCCAGCCGGCGTCGGCGAGGATGTTGGCGGCCACCAGCCCGTTGGGGCCGGCGCCGATGACGATGGCGTCAGGCATGACCCTCCTTGCGCCGCTCCCCCTCGCAGCACGCTACCCGCGCCGGTGCCGCACGGCCCGCCGAGGATCCGGCGACCCGTTCCGGACCTTCCGGAGGACGGACGGCCGCGACCGTCCCCCACGACTTCTCGGCCGCGCCCTGCGGCGAACCGGTTGGGCGGGCGGGGTGGACGGGAAGGCTGCCCCCGACCGCTTCGTCGTGTGGGGAGTGCCATGGTGCGCAGGAATGTGGGGACGACCGCCCAGAAGGGTCACCCGTTCGGACGGCGGCCTGCCGGTGGGCTGGCCGACGTGCTGTGGGACTGGTCGAAGTCCGGCACCCGGAACGCGGTGCGCAACCGGCTGCTGCGGCGGCTGCCCGGAGTCGGTTCGGCGCCGGCGTACCGGTTCGGGCTGGTCGAGCGGCCCCACTACGCGTACGGGGTGCGTCGGGCCACCGAGTCGGCCGCGCGGCTGGGGCACCCGGGTGTCACCGTCGTCGAGTTCGGGGTGGCCGGTGGCAACGGGCTGCTGGCGCTCGCCGAGCACGCCCGGTACTACGCCGCCGCCACCGGTGTGGCGGTGCGGGTGGTCGGCTTCGACGGCGGCTCGGGCATGCCCCCCGCCAAGGACCCCCGGGACATGCCCTACCTGTTCGGTCCCGGCTTCTACACCATGGACCACGACCGGCTGCGGGCCCGCCTGGGCTCGTCCGAGCTGGTGATCGGCGACCTCGCCCGGACGCTGCCCGACTACCTCGACACCCACGCGGACGTGCTGCGCGATCATCCGGTGGGCTTCGTCTCCCTCGACCTGGACTACTACTCCTCGACGTCGACCGCCCTCGACCTGTTCCGCGGCTCCGCGCACGGGCACCTGCTGCCGCGGGTCACCTGCTACCTCGACGACCTTCCGGGGACCGTCGAGCAGATCGGCGAAGCCGCCGCGGTCGCCGACTTCAACGCCGAGCGGTCCGACCGGGTGGTCGGCCGCGTCCTGGGCCTGCGCGCGTTCACGCCGTTCGACCCGCCGTGGGCCGACCAGATCTACGTCCACCACCGGCTGGACCACCCGGACTACGCGCGCCTCGAAACCGGTGCCACCGGCGATCAGCTCCCCCTGGCCCCGGACCTGCGGCGGCGCGGGCGCTGACCCGGGACGGGTACGGCGGGGGCCCGCCCCGCCGCTGCGCGACGTACCACGACGGCCGGGGTACGACCGCCGGGGTACGACGCACCGGGCCGCCCCGGCGATGCCGGGGCGGCCCGGTGGAACGGTGTGACTCGCGCAGCGGACCCCGACGAGGAGCCAGGGCGGAGAGTCAGGGCAGGGCGTCAGGGCGAGGGCCGGGCGTGCCGGGGCCGGTACGCGTCGTCACCACGACCGACGACGGCGCGGGGGCCGCGGTGCCGGGACGCCGTGCGCGGGCCGGTGGCCGCCAGTACGGCAGCGAGGACGAGCGGCGCCACCAGCAACACCATGGTGGTGGACATGTGCACCTCCGAGCGTTTGGCCGGAACAGATGCTGTCCCTTCTGCCCCCGAGGAGTGAGGCCATGTCAGGCGTCACCCGATTCGCCCACCACCCGGCGGGACCGCAGGCTCCTCCAGGCCACCGTGCACCACCTCGGAGGACCGTTCGCGCCGGACTGCCCGGTGTCCTCGGAGCGCCCTGGGCGCGTGCCGGACCGATGTGTGCCCGACGACGCCGAGGCGGGAGGGGCCCGCCCCGAGCTCGCCCCGCGCACGGCCCCTCGGTCACCACGTCGCCCGGACGTCCTCCCGCACGCATTCGATGAGGTAGTCGCCGGTGCCGGGGTCGACGGACACGCCGTGCGCCTCGCTGTGGAAGCCCGGGAAGGAGCGGTCGAAGGCCTCCAGCGCGCCGAGGTAGCGCAGGACCGGGCCCTCGGGGGTCCCGAGTGCCTCCCCGGGCATCAGGACGGGGATCCCGGGCGGGGTCACGGTGACCATGGCGGCGGCCACCCTGCCGGCGGCCTCCGCGAGACGGAGGCGCTCGGTACCGCCCCGGATCAGCTGCCGGTAGCAGTGCTGGGGCGGGACGACCGGCTCGGGCAGCTCCCGGAACGCGGTGTCCAGGGCGTCGATCAGTTCCGCGCGGGTGAGGTGTTCGTGCATCTCCTGGCAGAGCTCGCGCAGGGTCGTCCGGCCGTAGCGCTGCGGGTGGCGCTCGACCAGGTGCGGCAGCACCCGGCGCAGCGGGGTGTCGGCGTCGTGGAGGGCCTTGAAGTCCATGAGGGCGTCCATCAGGGTGCCCCACTTCCCCTTGGTGATGCCCATGGAGAACAGGACGAGCGCGGTGTAGGTGTCGGTCTTCTCCACGACGATGCCACGGCCCGCGAGGTAGGCGGTGAGGATCCGGGCGGGGACGCCCCAGGGGGCCGTCCGGCCCGTCGCGTCGACGCCGGGGCAGGTCAGCGTCACCTTGACCGGGTCCAGCAGGCACTGTCCCCGGCTCAGTCCGGGGAAGCCGTGCCACGCCGCGCCGGGCTCCAGCTCCCAGCAGCGGGGGTCCGTGGCCAGGAGCGCCGGGGAGGCGTCGGCGAAGGGGACGGTGGTCCCGGTGGCCGGGTCGGTCACGGTGTCGGGCTGCCAGACGCCGAAGAACCACGGCGGCCTGTCGCCGGCGGCCGCGATCCGGCGTCCGGTGCGGACGACGGCCTGCCGGAACCGGACGGCTTCGGTGATCGCCTCGTTGACGAGCCACTCCCCCTGGGGTCCGTCCATCATCGCCGTGGCCACGTCGAGCGAGGCGATCGCCGGGTAGAGGGCGGAGGTGGTGCCGTGCATCATGAACGCCTCGTTGAACCGGTGGTGCTCGACCGGTGCCCGGGGGGAGGACCTCACGTGCACCATGGCCGTCTGCGACAGGGCGGCCAGCAGCTTGTGGGTCGACTGGGTGGAGAAGACCGTCGGCCGCTCGTCGCCCTCGAACGTGTCCGGGCCCACGGCCATGCCGTACCGGCCGGCGTAGAGGGGGTGGAAGCGCGCATAGGCGAACCAGGCTTCGTCGAAGTGGAGCCGGGGGGTGCTGGGGGCCAGCGCACGCGCGGTCTGCACGGTGTCGTAGCAGAGGCCGTCGTAGGTCGAGTTGGTGATCACCGCGTACTGGGCCCCGGGGGACACCGCCCCCGGTGTCAGCGGATGGGCGGCGATCCGGGCGTGCACCGCCTCGGGACGGGTCTCGGTGGCGGGAAGGGGCCCGGCCAGGCCGTAGCCGTTGCGGGTCGGGACGAGGTAGACGGGGCGGGCGCCGGAGATCACCAGCCCGTGCAGGACCGACTTGTGGCAGTTCCGGTCCACCAGGGCGATCTCGCCGTCGGCGACGCAGTAGTGACCGACCATGCGGTCGGCGGTGGAGTTCCCGTGCAGCACGAAGTACGTCCGGTCCGCGCCGAAGACGCGGGCGGCGTTGCGCTCGGCGTCCCCGATGGGACCGCTGTGCTCGAAGAGGGATCCCAGCTCCTCCACCGAGATCGACAGGTCCGTACGGAAGAGGCGCTCGCCGTAGTAGTCGAAGAACGCCCGTCCGACGGGCGACTTCAGGAAGGCGACGCCACCGGAGTGCGCGGGGGTGTGCCAGGAGTACTCGTGGGCGTCGTCGAACCGGCGGAGCGCCTTGAAGAACGGCGGCAGGACGGCGTCGGCGTAGGCACGCGCCGCGCTGAGGACCCGGCCGGCGATGAAGGAGGGGGTGTCCTCCAGGGGCCAGATGTAGCCGACGGCGATCTCGGCCACCCACAGGGGCAGCCGGTCCAGCCCGAGGTCGGCCGTCTCGGACATCACGACGAAGACCGGCAGGTCCTTGAACCGGCGCGAGACGTGCCGCAGGACGACCGCGCCCTCACCGTCGGCCGCCGCGCCGTCCTCGGAGGGGAGGTCCCAGGCCACGACCGCCGCGGCCAGACCCGCCTCGGTGCTCAGGACGGAGACGGCCCCTTCGACCGTCCGCGCCCACCGCACCTCCAGCCCGCGGCTCTCCAGCTCCTTGCCGATGCGCCGTAGTTGGTCGCCGCCGACTCCCCGACCCAGCGGGTCCTCGCGCAACGCCAGCAGGACACTTCCGTTCGCCATGGCACTCTCCGTCTGCCGTGGGCCCAGCGGCCCGACGTGCCCAGTGTCGAGGCCACGCACCGGGGATCGGGGCGGGAAGCGGCGGCTCTCACCCTTTCGAGCGACCACGAACCCGGTGCGGACGGCGCCGGGCGGTGCCGTCCGTACCGGGCCCACGGCCGGTCGGTCGCCGCCGTGGCCGGCTCGGACACGCTCGCGCGGCGCGGCACCTCGGCTTCGGGTGTACAGGGAGAAGCGGACCACGCCCGAGCGGGTCCCGGTGGTGTGCTGAAGGAGCTGAGGGTCCGCGGGCTCGCCGTGCCGGACTCGTGCGCCGTGATCGGCATCGACGGCCTGAGGATCGGCGTCTTCGTCGAGCCCGAACTCACGGCGCTCCGGCTGGACTTCGCGGCGTTCGCACAGCCGGCGTTCGACGAGGTCGTGCAGATGTCCGCAGCGGCCGTGAGCACGCCGCTGCCGCAGGCCCGGAAGCGCATCGCCCACCGGCTGGTGGTCCGCGAGTCCGGCTGACCACCGCCCGAAACAGCCTTCGGCGGAAGGGAGTTCACACGGTGCCCCGTCGAGGCCGCCCAAACCGGTCCCCTGCGGATCCGGACGGCCGTCAGCGGAGCGGCTCCCGGGCCGCGCCCGGCGGTTCCGTGCGGCGGACGGGGTGACCGGACGGATCCGTGGTGAGCCAGGATCCGTCGCCGAGGGGCCGGAAGTCGTCGGAGTCCCCCGCCACCATTGCGTCGAACTCCCCCCGGACCCGGCCGGAGCAGGCGTCGACGCGGTAGTGACGGCGCCACTCCTCCCCGACCTCCTCCCCCTCGGTCTCGTCCTCGTCCTCGGTCTCGCCGACGAGGGTCACGACGACGGTGTCCTGGTCCAGGTAGCCGCCGCTCCATTCCAGGTAGGTGCCGTCCGGGTCGTGCCCGAAGGCGTCGACGGTGAGGGTGAACGCCACCTCGCCGTCGGGGTAGGTGTGGACGGCGAGGTCGGTCTGATCGTGGTGAACGGTCAGGAACCGGCGTCCGTCGGGCGACAGGTCGATCAGGCACCGGTCGTCCCACGGGTAGCGGACGAGGTCCATCCGGCCCTCGGTCAGCGACCCGCGGTAGACGACCGAACCGTCCTGCCCCTCCCCCACGTTCAGGAGGACCTGACCGCTCGTCCGGTGCGACAGCTGACGGCCGCCCTGCCCGACGGTCGACAGGTCCGCCCGGGCGACGAGCGCGCCCGTCCCGGCGTCCAGCACGACCCACTGGTCGGGGCGGTCGCGGCCGGCCATGACGTCGGGCCGGTAGACCCACACCGTCCGTCCGTCCGCCGACAGGGCGCAGCCGGGCCAGTGCCCGAACCGCCGGTCCGACGGCGGCCCGAACGCCGACCGCCAGACCTCGTCCCCGTCCGACGTCACGCAGACGACCGCGTCGAGGGTCGTGTAGTAGGCGCGCCGAAGGTCGGCGGCGACGGCCCGGTCGACGACCTCGTCCCCGGGAACGGGCCGGAAGCTCACGGCGGGTGACAGCACGTCCGCGGCACCGGCGGCCAGGTCGTAGGCGCAGACGTGCCCGTCGACGAGCCGCGTGACGATCCGGGGGTGAGGGGGCTGAGCCATGTCCCGGAGGGTAGCGTCCCGCGGTTGCGGACGGCGCCGCACCCCCTCCGCCCGACGGTGCGGCACCGGTGCGCGGACACGGGGCCGGTGGGGCCCGCCGAGGGTGGGGGGCCCCGGGGGGCCGAACCGGCGGGACGCCCCACGGCGGGGGGCCGCGGCCCAGGGGCCGGGGGGCCGCGGCGTGGGGGGTGCAGGGGGGGCCCCCCGGGGGGGCCGGG
>NZ_JBHXKE010000055.1:0-17209 GCF_042722765.1 Kitasatospora sp. NPDC058406 | reverse complement strand
CTTGTCCGGGTGGGTCGCGTCCCGGGGTTGCTGACGCCGCCGCCCCCCCGCCGCCCGCCGGGGCGGCACGGGGGCGGGCCCACGGGGCGGGTGGCCCCGAGGGGGGGGCGGGCCCACCGGTCGTCCTACCGCGCGGAACGCCCCTCGGCGGGGCTCAGCGGCACAGGGCCGTGTCCACGGCGCGTTCGAGCTTCCTGCGGCTCGCCGCGTCGGTGACCTGCACGGTGACCGCGACGGTGGCGGCGCGGCCGTCGTCGGTGACCCCGCTCCGGGTCTCGTACCCGGGGAAGCTGCCGCCGTGCCCCCAGGAGAGGCCGCCGCACGGCAGCGGCCTGCTGACGAGCCCCAGTCCGTAGCGGGCGCCGGGGCCGAAGGTCTCCTCGGCGGGGACGGTGGTCCGCATCTGCGCGAGCAGGGCCGGCGGCAGGAGGCGACCGGCCAGGAGCGCGCCGAAGAACCGGTTGAGGTCGGAGCCGGTGGAGACCATCTGCCCGGCGGCCCACCCCCAGGACGGGTCGATCTCGGTGACGTCGCGCAGCGGCGCGTCCGCCGATTCCCGGTAGTAGCCGTGGGGGTGGGGTTCCCGGATGCCCGCGTCGCGGGGGGCGGGGAAGTAGGTGTGGCGCAGCCCGGCGGGTCGGACGACGCGCCGGTCGATCTCCTCGGCGAGCGGGCGGCCGGTGACCTCCTGGACGAGCAGGCCGGCGAGCACGTAGTTGGTGTTGCTGTACTTCCACTTCTTGCCGGGGGCGAAGTCGGCGGGGTGCCGGAGGGCGAAGGCGAGCAGTTCGTTCGGGTCGTAGTACCGGGCGTCGTCCCCGAGGTCGCTGCTGTAGTCGGGGAGCCCGCTGGTCTGCTGGAGGAGCTGGCGGACGGTGATGTCGCGCCCGTCGATCCCCTCCCCCCGGACGAGGCCGGGCAGATGGGCGTCCACGAAGTCGTCCAGACCGATCCTCCCCTCGGCGACCAGCTGCAGGACCACGACCGCGACGAAGGACTTGGTGTTGCTGCCGACCCGGACCTGGCCGTCGACGGGCACCTTCGAGCCGGTGGCCAGGTCGGCGGTCCCCGCGGTGTAGGTGCGGGTGCGGCCGTGACGGTCCCGGACGCTCGCCAGCGCGGCGGGCATCCCGTCGTCACGCACCAGTGCGTTCAGGCTCCGTCGGACGGTGTCCGGCCCGGTGGCGGCGGCCTGGGGCGCCGTCAGGACACCCGGTACGGTGAGGCCGACGGCCAGCGCGGCGGCGGCCGACAGGGCGTGTCGCCGCCGGAGTCCTCGGCGTGTCTGGTCCTGCATGGGTCAACTCCTGGGGGATCGTCGGTTCGTCGGTCGGGGTTGCTCGGGCACGGCACGGCACGGCACGGCACGGCGCGGCACGGCACGTCCGGCCCGGGAGGTCGGCGGGTGTCAGCCGCACAGGGCCTTGTCCACGGCCTCCAGCACGTGCTTCGTGCCCGCGTCGGTCCACGGGACGCCGGTCACCGCGACGTTGGCGGCGCGGCCGTCGTCGGTGACCCCGCCCCGGGTCTCGTAGCCCGCGATGTCGCCGCCGTGGCCCCAGTAGACGCCGCCGCAGGACAGGGCCCTGCTGGTGAGCCCCAGCCCGTAGCGCAGGTCGGAGGGCCCGCCGACGGGGACGGTGGTGCGCATCTCGGCGAGCTGGGCGTCCGGGAGGAGTTCTCCGCCGAGGAGCGCGCCGAAGAACCGGTTGAGGTCGGAGTTGGTGGAGATCAACTGGCCCGCCGCCCAGCCCCATGACGGGTCCATCTCCGTGTACTCGCGCAACGGACCGTCGGTCGGGTTGCGGTGGTAGCCCTTGGGGTGCGGCTCGCGGATGGTCATGTCCCCGGGGGCGGGGAAGTAGGTGTGGCGCAGGCCGACGGGCTTGACGATGCGCCGGTCGATCTCCTCGGCGAGGGGCCGGCCGGTGACCTTCTGGACGATCAGGCCGGCCAGGACGTAGTTCGTGTTGCTGTACCCCCACACCTTCCCGGGGGCCGCGTCGGCCGGGTAGCGGAGCGCGATGTCGATCAGGTCGCGGGGCTCGACGTACCGGTACCTGATCTCGTCGTCGTCGAGGTGGTTGCCGTACTCGGGGAGTCCGCTGGTGTGCTGGAGGAGGTGGCGGACGGTGATGGTGCTCCCGTCGATCCCCTCGCCCCGGACGAGGCCGGGCAGGTGGGTGTCCACGAAGTCGTCCAGGCCGAGCTTCCCCTCGGCGACCAGTTGCAGGACCACGACCGCCGTGAACGTCTTGGTGTTGCTGCCGATCCGGACCTGGCCGTCCCTGGGCACCTTCGAGCCGGTGGCCAGGTCGCCGGTCCCGGCGGTGTAGGTACGGGTACGGCCGTCCCTTCCCTTGACGCTCGCCAGCGCGGCGGGCAGCCCGTCGTCACGCACCAGCGTGTTCAGGACCTGCTGGACGGCGTCCGGCCTCGCGCGGGCGGAGGCGGTGGCGGGGTCGGCGGCGAGGGCGGCGGGCGGGGCGAGGACGCCCGCCGTCATGACGCCGAAGGCTGCCGCGGCCACGGCCGACACGGCCCGTCGCCGCTTGCCGCCCCGCTGCCCGGTCGGAGAACTGGGGGCCTGCCGGATCTGCGTACGCATCGGTCAACTCCTGGAGATCGTTCGGTGTGGGCACGATCCTGGTTTCCGGGGGCCTCCCTCCGCATCGCGGGAAGGCGGGAAAGATCACTCCCCCGATCGGGGGAGGCCACCGACGGAGTTCCCGGCGATACTCGCGATCATGAGCCGTCGGGCCCGCCGGGGCTTGGCCCGCGACGCGGACGCCCCGCCGGCCCTGAGGTCGGCGGGGCGTCCGGAGCGCGTCCGGGCCGATCAGAGGCCGGCGGTGTACAGCAGCTCGTTGGGGCTGCTCTTGCTGACGGTCAGGGCGCCCTTGGTGGTTTCGGTGGAGAGCCACAGGGCGAGGTCTTCGGGGGTCGCGCCGGTGTGTCCGGCGAGGTAGAGGGCCACGGTGCCGGTGACGTGCGGGGCGGCCATGGCGGTGCCGCCCCGGACGACGCTGCCGCCGCCGAGCTTGGCGGAGGTGATGTCCTCGCCGGGCGCGTACAGCGAGACGCACGTGCCGTAGTTGCTGAAGTCGGTCTCCTCGTCGTACTTGTTGGTCGCGCCGACGGTGATGACCCGTTGGGCGGAGGAGGGGGAGGAGAGGCAGGCGTCCCGGGCACCGTTGCCGCCGGAGACGACGGGCAGGATGCCCGCGTTGGAGAGCGCGTCGGCGGCCTTGTTGATCGCTTCGTTCGCGTCCCCGCCGACGGAGATGTTGGCGACGGCGGGCTTCCTGGCGTTGGCCGCCACCCAGTCGAGGCCGGCGATGAGCTGCTCGTTGGTGCCCTGGCCGTCACAGCCCACGACGCGGACGCCGACCAGGTTGACCTTGCGGGCGACGCCGTAGGTCTTGCCGCCGACGATGCCGGCGACGTGGGTGCCGACGCCCTGACAGTCGGCGCCGTTCTGCCCGTCACCGACGGCGTCGGTGCCGAGGACGGCGCGGCCCTCGAACTCGTCGTGGCCGAACTCGATGCCGGTGCCGATCAGGTAGGCGGTGACACCGGCTCCGTCACCCTCAACGGTGAACTGACCGTCACCGGTGGCGGCCTCCTTGTCCCAGTCCTGCTGGTCGATGCGGTCAAGGCCCCAGCTGGAGGCGGCTCCCCGGGTCTTCGGGGCAGGCGCGGTGGCGCCTGCCGGGGTGCTCACGAAGGCGTTCTCCTCGACGGCCTCGACACCGGGCAAAGCCCGTACCTGCGCCAGCTGGGCCGGGTCGAGGCGGGCGGAGAAGCCGTTCAGGGCGTGGCGGTAGGTGTGCAGCGGCTCGACGCCGCGGACCTCGGCGGCCGTAGCGGCCGGGTCCAGGCCCTTGTGTACGGTGACGATGTACTGGCCCGGGACGGCCCGGGCCGCCTTGTGCAGCGGGGCCGCATAGGCCCTCCCGGAGGTTTCGCCGACTGCGGTGCCCTGCGCGGCACACAACGGAACGAGCAGAACGAGTGCGGCGGACGCGCAGCGCGCGGACAATCGCATGGATGGCTCCATTCACGAAACCGACCGCCCCGGGGCCGGGACAGCCCCGTAGGTGACGATCATCTTGTGCATCGTCCGTCGGCGTACTGCCCTTGAGTCCCCGAGCCGACCGCTCGCTGTTCCTGGCCACTCCCGACCTGGACGTCCCACGACATTCCGTCGGCCGACGGTCCGCCGGTGCAACCCGGTGTACCCGTCCGGTCACAGCACCGGGAGGCATTCCCGCCGATTCCGCTCCCACCGGCGCACTCGCCCCGCCTCCCGTGCACACCCGCGGATCGGAGCCGCGGTCGACGAACCGGGGCAGCGGGGTGCCCGCAGCCGGGCCACTGCCCGATGTCCCGGGCCCGGCACCCTGCACCCGCCCCCCGGCACCCGAGGCCCCGAGAAGGCGCCGGACGGGCGGGTGGGAGACTGGTGGGCATGGATGTCGCACGCAGGAACAACATCAGGGTGACCGGGCGTGCCGACGGGCCGGTGGTCGTCCTCGCGCACGGGTTCGGGTGCGACCAGAACATGTGGCGCCTGGTCGTTCCGGCCCTGGCGGGCGACTACCGCGTGGTCCTGTTCGACTACGTCGGGTCCGGCCGGTCGGACGCGTCCGCGTGGACCGAGGACCGCTACAGCTCGCTGGACGGTTACGCCCGGGACGTGGTCGAGGTCGTCGAGGAGCTGGACCTGCGGGACGTGACGTTCGTGGGGCACTCGGTCAGCGCCATGGTGGGGGTGCTCGCGGCGGCCGCCGCCCCGGAGCGGTTCTCCCGGCTGGTGATGGTGGCGCCCTCCCCCTGCTACATAGACGAGGACGGCTACCGGGGCGGGTTCGACGCCGGGGACATCGACGAGCTGCTGGAGTCGCTGGAGTCCAACTACCTGGGCTGGTCCGCGGCGATGGCCCCGGTGATCATGGGCAACCCGGACCGGCCGGAGCTCGGCGAGGAGCTGACCACGTCGTTCTGCGCGACCGATCCGGACATGGCGCGGGTCTTCGCCCGGACCACGTTCCTGTCCGACAGCCGTGACGACCTGAAGTCGGTGACGGTGCCGACGCTGGTGCTGGAGTGCGCCCAGGACGTGATCGCCCCCCGTGAGGTGGGCGCCTACGTCCACGCCGCGATCCCCGGCAGCCGGCTGGTGACCCTGGACGCCACCGGCCACTGCCCGCAGCTCAGCGCGCCGGAGGCCACGGCCGAGGCGATCCTCGGCTTCGTCGGAGCCGCCCGATGACGGCTCGCGCCGGTGACCGGAGCCCCGGCGGCCCGAGACGGGAGGAGGGCCTGGACGCCCCCGACGCGACGTTCACCGCCCTCCTGGAGGACAGCGCCGAGGAACTGTACGAGCAGGCGCCCTGCGGCTACCTGTCCACCCTGATGGACGGCACCGTGGCGAAGATCAACACCACCCTGCTGGACTGGCTGGGCCTCGGCCGCGACCAGGTGGTGGGCCGGATGCGGTTCGCCGACCTCCTCACCGTCGGCGGCAGGCTCTACCACGAGACGCACTTCGCGCCGCTGCTGCACCTGAACGGCGAGATCAGCGGGATCGCCCTGGAGCTCAAGGCGGCAGGCGGCACGCGGCTGCCGGTCCTGGTCACCTCCCGGGTGAAGACCGGTGCCGGCGGCGAGCCGATGCTCATCCGCACCAGCGTCTTCGACGCCCGCGACCGCCGGGCCTACGAAGCCGAGCTGCTGCGCGGCCGACGGGCGGCCGAGGAGGCCCGCCGGCAGGCGGAGGCGGACCGCGAGCGCCTCCAGGAGGCGCTGGCCGTGCTGCAGCAGAGCCTGCTGCCCTCCGCCCTGCCCGTCGTGCCGGGGCTGGAGGCCGCCTCGCACTACCACACCGCCTCGCCCGACCTGCTGGGCGGAGACTTCTACGACCTGTTCCCCCTGGACGGCGCCCGGTGGGCGTTCTTCCTGGGCGACGTCTGCGGCAAGGGCCCCCAGGCCGCCGCCGTGACCTCGCTGACCCGCCACACCCTGCGCGCCGCCGCCCTGCACGACCCCGACCCGGTCACGGTGCTCCACACGCTCAACACCGTGCTGAACGAGCGGTACACCAGCGGCGGCGACACCCGCTACTGCACCGCCGTCTTCGGTGTCCTGCACCCCCGGGGCGACACCTGCACGGTGCAGCTGGCCTCCGGCGGCCACCCCTCGGCGCTGGTCCAGCGTGCGGACGGCACCGCCGAGTTCCTTCCCACTCCCGGCGGCATGCTCATCGGCGTGCTGCCCGACGCCCAGTTCACGCCCACCCGCACCGTCCTCTCCCGCGGGGACACACTGCTGCTCTACACCGACGGCCTGACCGAGGCCCGGATCGGCCCGAACCGCGAGCTGTACGGCGAGGAGGCCCTGCTCGCCTTCGCGGCCACCCGTACCCCGGCCGGGCCTCAGGCCCTGGTCACCGCCCTCACCGGGCTGCTCGCCGGCTTCGGCGACGGCCTGGACGACGACACCGCCCTACTCGCCCTCGGCATCCCCTCCCCGGCCCCTGCTACGAGTGAAGAGCACGGATGAACCCGCTGACGATCACCACCCGAGACGCCGCGACCGGTCCCGTACTGGAGATCGCCGGTGACCTCGACCACCACACCGCCCCCGGCCTCCGCGAGGCCGTCGACACCCTCCCCCTCGCCGGCGGACAGTTGCTGGTCCTCGACCTGGCCCGGCTGGACTTCTGCGACTCCAGCGGCATCACCGTCCTGCTGGCCGCCCGCAACGTCGCCGTGGGCCACGGCGCCCGCATCGCGCTGGCCTCCGTACCCTCCAACACCGCCCGCATCCTCGGCATCGTCGGCCTGGACCGGGTCTTCACCATCCACCCCGACACCGCCACCGCCGTGCTGCGTTCCTGACCGGGCGCCACCGGGGCGACCGCTGCACACACCCCGGCACGGCCCCGCCGGGTCGGACTCCGGCCGGACCCGCACATCGGCCGGACCGCGCGCGGTGTGACCGTGACGGCCTCCGGCGTGCCGGGCGACGGACGCCTCGCCTCGACGGCCTACCGGTCCGGCTGGTCCGGCTGGTCCGGATGCCACCGTGCGGGTGCGACGGACCGCGCGGACGGCCACGTTGAGAAGATGGACATCATCGTCGTACTGGAACTGGACATGCCCACCAACGTTCGGATCCTCGGACCCGACCACACGCCGGCGGACCCGGAGAACCCGGTGCGCCTCGCGCACGCCGCCCCCGCGGACGCGTCGGGCGTCTGCGGCCCCCTCACCCTGTGCGGTCTGGACACCGGCGAGATGACCCTCGCCCCGCACCGCTTCACCGACACCGACCGGTCGGGGGTCCGACCGCACTGGCACACGTGCAGCACCTGCCAGACCGCCCGGCAGGGCACCGCGCCCAGAGCCCCCGAACCGGCCACCACGGACCACTTCGAGGACAGCGCCCACCCCGCAGGAACCGCAGCACGCTGAACCGGCCCCCGGACGCGACGGCATCACCCCCGCCGCCCCGGGCCCGGCCGTCGCAGGCCCGGCCGTCGCCGCCCTGTCCGCACGGGCCCGCGGCGCCGGGCCGGCCGAGCGGCTCCGGACCGAGGCCGGATGCGCGGTCGGATGCGCGGTCGGATGCGCGGTCGGCGGTCAGCTCGTGGCGAAGCGTGGGGCGAAAGCGGTGAACCAGAGGGCCCCGAAGGTGGCGACGGTCATCAGCGGCACGAAGAAGCGGGTCTCCCGACGGCTGCCGGTCCGCCGGATCAGGACCACTTCGAAGCGCCGCCGGTACGGCCACAGCAGCGGCGCGCCCCGCCGGGTCAGGCAGTCGCCGAGCAGATGGGTCAGGGCGCCCAGACCGACCGTGTAGGGCAGCCAGCCGGCGATGCCGTCGAACCAGGCGGCGACCGTCGCCGTGCCGACCCCGGCCAGACCGACCGAGGTCACCCACGCGGTCAGCCCGTGCCCGGGCGGATGCAGGTGCAGGGCGCGCGCCGCGAGGGCGAGGAGGAAGAAGGCGACACCGAGGGTGAAGCCGTCGCCGAGACGGGTGACGCCCCACCAGGTGCCGCCACTGACGAGTGCCACGAACAGCAGCGAGTGGGTGGCGTGGCGGTGTCCGCCGCTCAGCCTGCCCACCAGGCGGCAGAGCCCCCTCGACAACGGGCCCAGCAGGTGCGCGGGTGTCGCGTCGTGGTGGTCGAGGTCGGGGAGCAGCGCGGCCCCGGCGCAGAGCAGCGTGCCCACCAGGATCTCGCCGGGGCGCAGCTCCTTGCCGAGCAGGGCCTCCGGCAGGAACGACGCCGTCGCGGCGAAGATCAGTGCCCCGCTGACCGCGTGTGACTGGCCCAGCATGCCGGATCGCACCTGTCCCTTCTGCCCCTCGGGCGCCGTCCGCTCCCCCGCCGGCCGACCGTGCGGCGGGGCCGTCGTGGGGAGGAGTCCGTCTGCTACCCGCCGTTCCCTCTCCCACTCCCGGCCGTGCCGCGGCGGCGGGCGATCCGCCGGTCCGGTCCGGGGAGTTCCTGACGCTCGGACGGGTTGCTGACACTCGGAGGGCCTGCCACCCCGGATCCTGACGCCCATGGGCCCGATGCACCGGGCCTGACCCGCCGGGCCTGACCCGCCGGGCCTGACCCGCCCGGGGCCGGCCGGGAACGCGTGAAGCGGCCGGTTCGGGGCACACGGCCCGCATGATGACACCAGGGGGCATACGCTCCGTCAGGCGGATCGTCCTGGCACTGCCGGCCCAGACCGTCGTGCTGGTGCTGGCCGGACTCCTCGTCACGCATCCGCCGTTCGGCCTCTGGGACCAGCGGGAGCCGACGGTCGTGACCTGGCTGGCGGAGCACCGGAACCCGTCGCTCGACCGGGCCTCCGGGTGGGTCTCGGCGATCGGCTTCACCCCCGCCATCGTCGCCGCGACCGCCGCGGTGATGCTGGCGCTCGTGCTCGCGGGGCGGCCGCGCCGGTGGCGGGAGGCGTTGTTCGTCGGCGGCGCGGTCCTCGCCCAGGCCGTCGTCTTCGTGACGGCGGCGGCGCTGGTGGGCCGCTCCCGGCCCGACGTGGTCCGACTGGACGGGGCCCTGGCCACCTCCAGTTTCCCGTCCGGGCACGTGGGCGCCGCGACGGCCCTGTACGGAGCGCTGGCGGTGCTCGCGCTGCGGTCGGCGAAGGGCCGGCGCCGGTACCTCCCGGTCGTCGCGCTGCTCTGCCTGGTGCCGCTGCTGGTCGCGGCGAGTCGGCTCTACCGGGGGATGCACCACCCGACGGACGTGGTGGCCGGGCTGCTGAACGGCGCCGTCGCCCTCTGGATCCTGAGCACGCTCCTGCGGCCCGAACGGCGCCCCGCGGCACGGCGGGCCGTGCCGTCCACGCAGGCCGCGCCCGGCTCGGCCACCGCGGGCGCGGCCGCCGGGAGCCGGGAAGCCGCCGGCCCCGCAGGCCGACGCGCGATGGTGGTGTCCAACCCCGTGGTGACCGATCCCGCCGTTCTCGACGACGTCCTCGCGGTGCTCGCGGCGCACGGGTACCGGGAGCCCCGGGTCGCCGAGACCGACCCCGACGACCTCGGGCGGTCGGCCGCCGCCCGGGCGGTCGCGGACGGCTTCCCGCTGCTGGTCGTCTGCGGCGGCGACGGCACCGTGACCGCCTGCGCCCAGGCCCTCGCCGGGACCCGGACCGCGCTGGCCGTCGTCCCGTGCGGCACCGGCAACCTGCTCGCCCGCAACCTCGGCCTGCCGACCTCGCCGGCCCGGGCGCTGGCCGCCGCGCTCGACGGCGCACCGCGCCGCATCGACCTGGCCCTGGCGGAGGGCGACGGCATCGAACCGACCCTCGTCGGGGCGATGGCCGGGATCGGCCTGGACGCCGCCGTCATGGCGGACACCGGGCGCGGCCTCAAGCGCCGCCTCGGCTGGGCCGCCTACCTGGTGGGGATCGCCCGGCACCTCGGGGACCGGCGGATGCGGCTCGCCGTCACGCTCGACGACGGCGCCACCTTCCACCGCCGCGCCGCCATGGCCGTCGTGGGCAACGTCGGCTCGCTCCAGGGCGGCGTGCGCCTGCTGCCGCAGGCCGAACCGGACGACGGTGTGCTCGACCTGGTCCTGTTCCAGCCCCGGGGGCTCGCCGGCTGGTGCACGGCGACGCTCCGGCTGGTGACCGGTCGGCACGGTCGGCAGGAGCAGGACCCGCGGCGCGGCGGGACCGGGCAGGCCGACCGGGACGCGCAACCCACGCAGGCCGAGCGCTCCGCGCGCGGGAACGGGAGCAGCCTGGAACACTTCCGTGGCCGCCGGATCACGCTCGTCACGGAGCACGGAAGCCCGCGCGAGCTGGACGGCGAGCCGGTGGGCGACGGCCGGCGGCTGCGCCTGACCGTGCGGCCGGGCGCGCTGCTGGTGCACGCCCCGGTCCCCGCGGGCGACCGTCCCGGCCGGAGGCGGGCCACCGTGCCCCCGCCGCGCCCGGCGGCGGAGCCGACGGGACCCTCTCCGGCGGGACCACCGACCGACGCGGGTCCCCGGACCGTCGGGGCGGCGGGCTGATGGGCACCGCGAGGAGGGTGCGGGGCCGGGGCGGCGACCTCTCCGCCGACGAGGCGGTCGCGACCCTGCGGGAGCACGGCCGCTGGCCGCTCTTCCGCGACGCCGTGGTCCGCTTCCGGTACGCCGACGGGTTCAGTCACGCCCGCGCCCTGGCCTTCCAGACCGTCCTGGCCGTCGTCCCGTTCGCCATCGCCGTCATCGGCCTCTCCGAGGTCATGCACACCGAGCGGATCGGGATGGTCGCCGAGCTCACCATCGAACGGCTGACCGCCGGGCCGAGCGCGGACATGGTCCGCGACGTGCTGGACCGCAGCCGGACGCGGGCCGGCTCGGGCGGCACAGTCGCACTCTGGTTCGGCCTGGTGTTCTCGATGGTCAACCTGGTCACGGCGATGAGCCAGATCGAACGCGGCGCCAATCGCATCTACGGCATCGAGCGGGACCGCCCCGCCCACCGCAAGTACGGCCGGGGCCTGGTGATGGCCGTCCTGGCGGGACTCCCGATGGGAGCGGGCCTCGTCGTCCTGGTCGCGGGCCCGGAGATCGCCGCCTCCGTGGCCGACGTCTACCGGCCGAACAGCGTCTTCGTGACCGTCTGGTCGGTGCTCCACCGGCCCCTGGGGTTCAGCCTGGCCCTGCTCTCCTCCGTCGTGATCTTCCGGCGCGCGCCGCGGCGCAAGCAGCCCGGTTACAGCTGGCTCGCCTTCGGCGCCGCCGTCCACCTGGTGCTCTGGCTGGCGGCGACCTGGCTGCTCCGCACCTACCTGAAGATCAGCGGGTCCTTCGACGCCGTGTACGGGCCGCTCAGCGCGGGCGTCTCGCTGCTCGTCTGGGCCTACCTCACGGCGATCGCGCTGCTCCTCGGCATCTCGTTCGCCGCCCAGCTGGAGGCGGACCGGGCCGGCCGGCGCTCGCCCATCGAGCCGGATCCGGGGCCTGACCAGCCCGAACGTGGGTAGCCGTCGAAGGATGAACACCGATTCCCGATCCCTCCGCCGGCGCCCCCCGCGCCGACCGCTGCGCGCCGCCGACCGCCGCTTCGGCCGGCGACTGCTGGCCGCCGCCGGCGCGTTCACGCTCGCCTCGGTACCGGCCGGCGTCCTGCTGGTGCTGATCGAGGCACGCTGGACGCCGCTGGCCGAGCTCGACCGCGGCGCCGCCGACCGCCTGCACACCGCCGTCCTCGGGCACCCCGCGCTGCTGTCCGTGATCCGCGTGCTGAGCGACCGCGTGTGGGACCCGGTCACGCTGCGCCTGCTGGTCGCGGCGGCCGTGGGCTGGCTGCTGTACCGGCGAGCGTGGAGGCTGGCCGCGTGGGCCGCCGCCACGGAGACCGCGGCAGGACTCACCGGATTCCTGGTCAAGGCGGCCGTCGGCCGGGTCCGCCCGAGCCTGCCCGACCCGGTGGCCCTGGCACCCGGATACTCCTTCCCCTCCGGGCACGCGATGACGGCCGCCGTCTCCTGCGCGGTCCTGCTGCTCGTCCTGGAACCGGTGGTACCGAGGACGCTGCGGCCGGCCGCCTGGGCCGTGGCCGCGGTGTCCGTGCTCGGCGTGGGCTTCACCCGCGTCGCGCTGGGCGTGCACTGGGCCAGTGACGTGCTCGGCGGCTGGCTGCTCGGGGCGGGGCTGGTCGTGGCGACGGCGTGGGCGTTCGACGCGTGGCGGCTGGAGACCGGCCGCGGCGTGCCGCCGGTGACGGACGGTCTGGAGCCGGAGCTCGCGACGGCGGGACCGGAAGGGCCGGAGGAGTCGGCCCCCGCCGGGCGGTGAGCGCCCCGCGTGCCCGGTGACGGCACCGGCCCGGCGCCGGGTGCTCGACCGAACCCGGCGCCGTCACGCCCAGGCGGCGGCTGTCCGCCGTGACCCTCCGTGGGAGCGCCCGCAGCTTCAGCGCCGGCTCAGCAACCCGGGCGCGTACGACGCGCTGGTGTTCTGGCGGTTCGACCGCGTCATCCGGTCCATGGGACACCTGTACGCCCTGGAGCGGCCGAGCGCCTGGCCACATCACGCGCACGGAATCCGAAGCTGATGAGGACCACGCGCTCTCCGGCGCCGAGTGGCGTCCTTCCGTGTGGGGTGATCGCCCCATCGAACACAACGCACTCGCCCGCTGCGAGATCGCACGCACGGTAACCGTCAGCGCCGATGAAGACGGTGGCGCTCACGGTGAGAGCTGCGGCGGAACGCTCGTGCTTGAGACACAGGATCAGGTTGGCCTCACCGAACCCGAACTCGTCAACGTGGAAGTCGAGGAACTGGCCCTCCTCCAGATAGGCGATATAGACGCCGTTGTGCGGCTGCTCGACCTCCAGTCCGGTGGACTCCGTGACGACCGCAGCGAGATCGACTTGCCCGGCGAAGCGGTTCGCTGCGTCGCCCACGGCCGCGTTCCACTTGCCGTTGTGAAGGTAGCCGTTGGCAGTCAGGGCCGCCTCGGCCTCCTGCGCCATAGCGGTGATCAGCTCAGCCGGGAACAGCTGGTCGCGCAGGTGTCGCGGGTGCACCCGCTGATGCGCGGTCAGCCCGCGTACGGCGCCCCGGATGGCGGGGAAGTCCTCTGCCCACCGGTCCGGGGTACGGGCCGTGGTGTGGGACCGGAGCCACGAGGTCCACTGACCGCTCCACTGGCGAGGCGCAGTGTCGCCCGCCCCCGGCGCGGCGGCGTGGTCGATCAGCAGTTCCACCCGCGAGAGTGCTGCCTGTGTGGACCCGATCAGCTCGGTGTCACCCTTGGCGATCCGCAGCCGCAGCGCTTCCCGGAGATGGGCCTCGGCGCCTGCGAGATCGCCGCGCTCCATCAGGTACTTACCGGTGTGCTGGAGCGCGAAGTCCACCAGTTCCGGGTGTTGGCTCCGCGCGGTGCCCAGGGCTCCGCGGTAGAGCGCCTCCGCTGCCCGCATGTCACCGGCGTAGCGGTGGGCGTCGCCGAGGTTGAGGCTGGTGGCGACGACCGCTCGGGTGTTGCCGCTCGCTGCGGCCAAGTCGAGCGACTGCCGCAGGAACGTCAGGGCCTCCTCGTGTTGGCCCAAACACATCTGCCCGACGCCGATCCACCGGGTGAGGGCCCGGGTGCGGACGGGATCGGCCTCCTCGGGCAAAGCCCGTAGATCGTCCTGAAGTCGGCCAACCGCAGTGGCCAACTTGCCCCGGTCCGTCGGGACCATTCGCAGGCCGGCGTCCTGTGTGATGAGGTGCTGGAGCACCGGACCCTCCTCGTTCGGTTCTGCTCAGGGTGGCACTACAGGTGGTCGGTCTGCTGGCGCAGATCGGCCAGCAACTCCACCCCGTGCGGGGTGAAGTGCACACTCAGGAGTTCGAGTTCGCGCATGAGGTAGCGGGCAGCGGGCAGGCCCTCGTCGTAGGCGGACTGGAAGCACGCACGCTCGTCGGGGGTCAGGTCGTCGCGGTCCAGCTCGGTACGGCGGAACCTCAGCAACTGGTTGTAGACACAGGTCGCATGGAAGGCCCGGTCCACCTCCCAGTACTGGTTGCGCACGGCGCCCTGCCCCGCTCGCCACCTGATCTCGATCTTCGGAGACTCCTTGGACGAGTACCCGTCGGCGAAGACCTGGTGCTGAAGGATGTGGAAGCTGATCGACTGGTGCGTACCCTCGTGGAGCAGGTTCTCCGCCAGGAAGCGGGGAGACGGCTCCGAGCTGACCGTGTTCGGGGGGATGTGGTGCCGGGCCTTGTCGGAGAACATGACGACGTACGGGAGCGCCGGGTCACTGGAACTGGTCAGGGAAGAAGCGCGGACACCGGGCTTGAGCCCGACCCACAACAGGCCACGGACGAACTCACGCACACGGGTGAATCCCTCGGAGTGGACCAGCGACAGGCGGTCCAACGCCTCGGACAGTGCCTCGCGGCGGTCGTCGGTGTGCTCGGCGATCTCGTAGTTCGTCAGGTTGATCTCGTTGGCGATCTCGCCGGGAAGCTGGGCGTCGAACCAGTCGAAGGCCACCCCGGCCACGGTCACCTTCTCGCTGCGCAGGGACCGGGCGTGCTGTGCGTAGGGGGTGCCGGACTTGATGAGGCGTTCCATCAGGGCGAACGGCAGAGCACTCTCGGCGCCCTCCTCGCGCAGGCGGAGAAGTTCCGGGTCCTTCCGGCTGAGGTCGAAGAAGGAGCCTGCCGGGACGCTGAGGGCGATGGTGGTGTTCACTGCGGACTCTCCTTGCTTGGGACTGTGTGGCGACGCCGTGCGGCGGGTCGGCCCGGTGGTCACCCGAGCCGACCGGCCATGCCGTCAGCTGAACGGCATCCCATGGGACTTGCGGTCAGACCTCGACGGCCACGGGCGCGAAGTCACCGTCCGGCACCATGTGGTCCAGGCGCCGCGTCAGGGTCTCGACGGCCACGGGCGCGAAGTCGCCGTCCGGCACCGAGTGGTCCAGGCGGCGCGTCAGGTTGCTGACCTCGATGTTGGCGGGCATAGTCCTGCTCCTTCCATGGGAACTACTGCGGATCGGTGCACCTCCCCGAGGTCCGGGGAGGAGCCTGCGGCCGCCGGCGGGTTCACCGCGTGGCTTGCGGCCGGTGTCGCCATTGCCGCGCCAGCCGGGCGGGAACTCCTGGCCTGCCGGTGCAATCAGTGAACATCCAGTCACGCTCCGGAGGTACGGTGTGAGCACACCGATCCCGTTCAACCCGTTCAAGATCGGAATGAGGGGCGACAGTTGACGGACACCAAGGCACCGAACGAGGCACTGGCCCGGGCCATCGCGGAGGCCGGATGCACGTACCAGGCGCTGGCGACGACAGTGCGCGCGGTCGCTTCCGAGGCGGGGGAACACCTGGCAATTCCACCCTCGGCCGTCGCTCACTGGGTGGCTGGCGGTACGCCCACCGGACGCACGCCGCAGTATCTTGCCGAGGCCCTTACCCGGAGGACACGTCGCAAGGTGACCGTGGCGGAGATCGGATTGGGGTCGGAAGCGATCGGGGAGGTTATGAGCGCCGACCCGCTGGCCACCGCCGCCGACCTCGGGAGAGCCGTGATGAAGTCCCGCCGCGACTTCCTCGCCAGTGCGTTCGCCACCGCCGCCGTGGCGTTGCCGCTGACCTACGATCACCAAGCGGTCGCGGCTACCCTGCGAGCGGGAAGGACCGGCGGCCGGGTGGGCGTCGGAGAGGTGGCCACCGTCCGGCACATCACCGGCGTGTTCACCGCCGCTGACGAGCGTCTTGGCGGTGGGCACGGGCTGAGTGCCGTGACCACCTACCTGACCGACACGGTGGTGCCGATGCTCCAGGCCGTGTACCCCTCCGACGGGGTTCGCCGGGACGCCTACGGCGTGGCGGCCGAACTGTCGTACCTCGCCGCGTGGAAGTACCACGACCTGGGCCGGGAGGGAGCCGCGCAGCGGTACTACCTTCTCGGCTACCAACTCGCCTGCGAGAGCGAGCCGACAGGACACGGCGCCTGGATGATGCGTGCCCTCGCTCATCAGGCTCTCAACCTCAAGCAGCCGGAGTTCTGTGTCGAACTGGCAGAGGAGTCCCTACGGCGGGCGCGCGGGAAGGTGGACCCGCAGACCGAGGCCCTGTTGCTGATCACGAGCGCTCGGGCGTACGGAGCCGTGGGAAGCGGGCAGAAGGCCGCAGCGGCCCTTCTCTCGGCCGAGGACGCCATGCTCGACACCGCGACGCCGCCCGCGTCCTTCACGGCGGCTACCGGGCCGGTAGCGGCAACCGTCGCCTCTCACACCGCCAAGACCCTGGCCGAGCTGAAAGACCACCAGGCGGCCGAACGCCACCACCGCGCCGCCCTCGCCGGTCGCGATCCCGAGGCGTTCCGGCGCATCCACGCCCTGACACTCGGGAACCTGGCCCGGTCTGTCGCTGCCCAGCGCCGCCACGACGAAGCTGTAGGGATCTGGGGCCAGTCCCTGGATTTCATGGACGGAGTCGTGTCCGACCGGCACAAGAAGGAACTTCGCAAAGTCCGTACGACAATGACGAGTTGGGCCCGGCGTGGAATCCCCGGCGCCGCAGACCTGGGGCAGCGCGCTGCCGAACTCGTCCGAGCCTGACCGACCCGCACCAGGAGCGAGCGAGGCGCCCGGGCTCCGCACAGTCGAAGGCGACCTGGAACGGCTTGGTCGACGGCATGGACGCACCACAACAGGCGGCCTTCTGCTCATCTCCCTACGGTGATAAGCCTGTTGACACGATCTACCCGCAACCCGGCGGACGGCACAGGCGGCGGACACCATGACGTCGGGCCGGGCGCGGGCCGGTTCCCAGGTGGTGGGGCCGGCCCGCGTCGGTGTGACCCGGCGAGGGATCAGCCGGTGACGACGGGGGTGACCTTGGCAGTGGGGGCGGTGTGGCCCTCCGCGACGGCGCCGAGCCGGACGTCGAGCTTGTTACCGGTGGTCCGATCAGGGTGGGTGCGCCGCTCGGTCCGGCGACGGCGGCGCCGTCGGGGGTGCAGCCGACGGCGCCGGTGGCGATGACGGCGGCGAGCGGCAGGGTGAAGGCCAGACGACGGGACGAAGCCGATGCCGGAACGAGACAGCCGACCTCCCGACCGGACGGTGGTCGTCCGGTGCGCACTAGGTGTACTGACCACGGAGGTTGGTGACAGGGCTCACGGCGTGGTGATCTTGAAATGAGTGAGGGCCTTCTGGCTCGGTGTGGATTGCGACATCTGCA
>NZ_JBHXKE010000054.1:0-41782 GCF_042722765.1 Kitasatospora sp. NPDC058406 | reverse complement strand
CGGGGTGGGCCGGTCCGGCGGGTGGCGGGGGCGGGGGTGGTTCTCGCGCCCGGCCGCCTGCCCTCGCGGGTCAGGGCCGTGGCGGTCAGGGGTGGGGGCACCTCGCGGGGCGGGCGGTACTCAGACGCTGCCCGCGGTGGCGACGTGCTCCGCGGCGGGTTCCTCGTCGACGGCCACCCGGTGGCCGGTGGCGCGCAGTTCGGCGCTCCGGAAGGGTTCGAGCTGCTCGCGGCCGTCCGGCATCACCTGGTGGTACCAGTGGCGCAGCAGCGGGTCGGGCTGGTCGGTGGCGTAGAAGGAGTTGTGGACGACGCCCCGGGCGCCTACCAGCGACTGCTCTCGGGCGGTGGGGCCGTCGAGGATGGTCACGACGTCGCCGTTGGCGAAGGGGGGCGCGGTGGCGGCCTCCTCCTCACCGACCTCCGCGCCGCGGACCGCAGGGTGGAGGAAGACGTCCCCGCGCGCCGTACGTTCCCAGCGGGGCCAGTCGCCGTGCTCGTCCGGGCGCAGTCCCAGGGCGAGGAGGCAGTGCGTGGTGGAGGCGGAGGGGGTGAGTTCCACGTCGAGGAGGAGCAGGGAGGGGGTGCGCCAGTGGGGTCCGCGCGAGGTGACGGTGACGCGGCCGAGGGGGGCGAGCGCGTCGGCGACGGCGCGGGTCAGCCGCGGGCCTTCCTCGGCGGGGGCCTCCAGCCGCAGGTTCATCCAGACGAGGCGGTGAGGGGCCAGGGGCATCGTTCGGTCGCTTTCCCGAGTCGGTGGTCGAATCGTGCGCGGATTCTACTGGGGTCGGTGGGTGCCGCCACCGGCCCGGCGGGGGTGCCGGGGCCGACGGCGGCGGGCGGGTTTCGTCTCAGTGCGTGACGTAGCCGTAAGGGGAGATGTTGGCGTGTTCGAAATCCTTGCCCTGGTTCTTACCGCTGGAGAAGATGGAGAACTTCGTTCCCTTCTTCACCTGGACATCCCATTCGTCCTTCCCGTCGTCCGCCTTCTTCCAGAGATTTCCGTAGGCGTCCCTGAAGCCGCCGCCCCTTTCGGGCTTTCCCATCCAGCCCTTCGGCGGAACGAAGGGCACGGGCCCTTCGAGGTCGGTGGGCAGGTTGTGCCTGATGGCGGCGGACCGGGAATTCGCGGTGTATCCCTTCTTGGCGTCGCGGGCGAGTGTGTTGAGCGTGGCCACGCCGTCGCCGAGCTTGGCCGGTGAGACGTGTTTGAGGCTCTGTGCGGCCCACTTCACCCATTCCAGGTCGGTGGCCCGCTTCGCGATGTGGCTGTTCTTCCCCAGGAGTTTCGCGATCTTGGCCGGCTTGGAGAGGTCACCGGCGAACGGGATGATCGCGACCGCGGACAGGCCGGCACCCGCGAGGTCGCCGCGGAAGAGGCTGAGGAGGCCCGAGGCGCCGTCACTGATCGGTGTGGGGTCGAAGATGCCGATGATGTCGAGGGCCAGGGTGGCGGCGTCGGCGGCGGACAGCCCGCCTTCGAGGTCCATCGGCTCTTCCGGGTGCGCCGGCTCGAACTCGTCGCCCGGGCCGGTGCCCGGGTCGCCGGGGGTGCCCGGTGAGGTGGGCGCGGTGGCGTTGGCCTTGGCCTCCTGCTGGGCGAGCGTGATGGCGTGGCCGAAGGCCTCGCCGGCCAGGGTCAGGGCCTCGCCGGCGCTCTTGCCCGCGGCCACGGCGGAGGCGTACGCGCGCGACGACGAGTCGTAGGCGGCGCGGGCGGAGGCCGCGGCGGTGGCGGCGGAGTTCGCGGCGCGGTGGGCGGACCGGGTCGCCTGGGCGGCCGAGCTGTTCGCCGACGCGGCCGCGTTCCTGGCCCGGGTGGCCGATTCGGCGGCCTGGCGCGCGGAGGCGTCGGCGGACCTGGCCGCGTCGGAGGCCTGGTCGGCCGCCTGCTGTGCGGTGTGCGCGGAGGCGGCGGCCTGGGCCGCGTAGCCGGTGGCCTCGGCGGCGGCGCCCCTGGCGGTGGCGGCGGCCTCGGCGGCCTGGGCCGCGTTCTGGGTGGCGGTGGCGGCGAGGGCCTTGCCCTCGGCGACCAGGCGCCGGATGCCGGCGACGTGGACGGCGTCGTCCTGGTCGCGGGTGGCGGCCTTGTGCTGGACCTCGGCGACGAAGTCGCGCAGGAGAGGGGCGGGTCCGGCGAGGGCGACCTGGGCCGCGGCCCTGACGCGCGGTCCGGCGGTGGCCGAGAGCCTGAGCGCCTCGACCTTGTCGTCCTCCTCGCGGGCCAGGTGCTGGCCGGTGGCGAGGAAGACGCGGAACGCCTCGGTGGAGTTGGCGTCCAGGGCGGCCGATCCGGCTTCCTTGACGGCCTTTCCGCCGCTGTTCATCAGGGCGAGGATCTGGACGCGGTAGTCGTCGGTCAGGACGGTGTGCCGGCCGGTCTCCAGGAAGGCCGCCTGCTCGCCGGGGCCGGTGTCCAGCGCGGCGAGGGCTGCCGTCTTGAGCGCGGGGGTGCCGCTCGCCGCGAGGGCGGCGATCTTGGTGTAGTCGTCCTGGGCGGCCGCGGTGCTCCGACCGCCGGCGAGCCACTGCCGGACGTCGGTCTCGGTGCCGGCCAGGGCCGCCTCGGCGGCACGCTCGGTCCACGGCGAGCCGGTCTCCAGCAGACGCAGGGCCGCCTTGCGGCCCTTGACGAGGACGGTCTCGGTGGGTGCCGCGGGGGCGGTGGCCTCGGCGAGGAGCTGCTTGGTCTCCTCGTCCTGGCGCAGTGACTCGGCGCGCTCGGTGGCCTGCGCGGACTGCTGCTCGACGTACTGCTGCTTCTGTTCCTCCGCGTACTGGACGGACAGGTCGCGGTCGCTCTCCAGGGCGACGGTCTCGGCCTGGCGGGCCGTCTGTTCGACCTGGTCGGCCTGGTTCGCGGCGGTGGTGGCCTTCTCGGCGGCCTGGACGGCGGCGTTGGCGTGCTCGGTGGCGAGGTTGGCCCAGTTGCCGGCCTGGCCGGCGTGGTCGGCCGCGTCCTGGGCGGCCCGGGCGGCGGCGTTGGCGTGCGCGGCGGACTCGTTGGCGGCGGTGCGGGCCTGCTGGGCGGCGGTCAGGGCCCGGCCGGCCATCGCCTTGGCGGTGTTGGAGGCCGCGGTTGCGGTGGCGGACAGGCGCCGGGCCTTGGCGGCGGCGGCGTTCGCGCGGTTCGCCTGGGCCTGGGCGACCGCGCTGTTGCCGCCGGCGGCGGTGGCGGCGGTGGCGGCGGCGGCAGCGTGGGAGCCGGCGTCGAGTGCTTCGCCGACGGCGGTCAGGGCCTCGTTGAGGGCGCCGATGGCCTGGAAGACGGACTGGGCCGCGTTGCCGGCGCCGACGGCGGCGTCGCGGGCGGTCTGCGCGGCCGCGCGGGCGGCGGCGGCCTGGTTCTGGTCCTGGGCCGCGGCGGACGCGGCCTGGTAGGCACGGGCGGCGGCCCGGCCCGCCGCGGCCGACGCGGCTGCGGCGGCGGAGGCCGCGGAGGCCGCGGTGCGGGCCGCACTGCTGGCCGCGTTGGCTGCGGTGATCGCGGTGCGGGCGGCGGTGGCCGCGCTCTCGGCGGCGTCCGCGGCCCGGCTCGCGGCCGCCGTCGCCTTCTGGGCCGATCCCTGGGCGGCGGCGGTTTCGGCGGCGGCCCGCTGGGCGGCCTCCTTGGCCAGGCGTGCGGAGTCCACGGCGCGGCCCGAGGCCTCCTTGGCCGACGCGGTCTCCTTGGCGGCCTCGGCGCCCGCCTGGCGGGCCGCCTCGACGAGCTGTCCGACCGTCATGGCCTCCTGGTCCTGGGCGCGGGCGGCGTTCTGGCCCTCGCGCAGGAACTCCCGGACCTCTGCGGGGCCGGCGTCCAGGGCGGCGCTGGCGGCCTTCCTCAGCTGGGGGCCGCCGACGTTCAGCAGCCGCAGGACGCGGACCCGGTCGTCCTCCTCCTGCGCCTTCTGCAGGTCGGTGGCGAAGAACCGGGCCGCCGCCTCCGGGGAGCCGTCGTCGAGCGCCAGCTGGCCGGCCTCCTTCACGGCGGTCCCGCCGGTGTTCATGGCCCGCAGGATGCCGACCTTGCGGTCCTCCGTGAACGGCGCCGTCCAGCCGGTCGTCAGGAAGGCACGCAGTTGCTGCGGCGTGCCGGCGAGCGCCGCCTGCGCGGCCTCCCGGACGCCGGGGCCGCTGACGTTGAGCAGGTGGAGGACGGCGAGCCGGTCGTCCTCCTCGGCCGCGATCGCGCGCCCGGTCTCCAGGAACGCGGCGATCTCGCCGTCCGATCCGGTGAGTGCCTGTCCGGCGGCGGCCCGGACCGCCTTTCCGCCCGACTTCCACTCGGCGACCGCCTGGGCCCGGGGGCCGGGGGCGGGTGATGCGGGCGTGTCCGCCGCCGCGGTGGCGGCGGCGGACAGCGATCCCGCCGCGAGGGCGAGCACGGCGATGCCCGCCAGAAGGCGGCGCGCCGGTCCGGCGTGCGGGGACTCCTTCCGACGCCCCCGCGGTATCTGCTGTTGCATAATCCCCTCGATCCCCTCGAAATCAGTCAGTTCGTCACGAAACCGATTGGGGTGAACGACTTCCCCCCGGGGCGAATGATTTCATGACGCGTTCGACGCGCGGCGGGTTTCCGTCGAATTTGTCAGAACAATGGACGCATCCGACCCATAATTTACTATCCATCACATTGCGGACAGTCGGGGTTCGTTCAGCGGCCGAGGTGATATCAATGACCCGTCATCCCGGCAGGTCGGCGGCCGGGACGTGGTGCCGGCGCATCCGCGCGGCACCGCCCGGGCCGCCGCCGGTCGCCGTGCCGATGACGGGGAAGTCGAATTCAAGCCAGAGGGATATGGGGGGTGAGGAGCCCGAAATGAGGGTTTCTTCTCGAATAGTGGCAGCCGGCGCGGCGATCGGGATGTCGCTGCTCTACGGGGCCTTCGGCATCACACCGGCCGGCGCGACGCCCACCGCCGCCGCGCCGTTCGTCGTCGAGGACGGTTCGTATCCGGACGCGGACCGGATCCTCGCCGAGAGGGGCGTGCGGTTGAAAGCCGGCAACGGCAACATCGTGCTGGCGCCCTGTGCGCCGGGGGGCGGCCTGCTGCGGATCATGGCGCGCGGCCGGGACGACCTCTGCTTCCGCATGACGGGCGCGACCGGGTACCTGAGCCTGGAGGTCCCGCGGGTCCACGGCATCCAGAGCGACGGCGTGCGCGACGTGAGCGTCGCCATGTCCGTCGACGGTGCCGGTACCTCCTTCACCGTCGACCGGCACCTGTGGACCGCGGTCGGGGAGGCGGCGGACCCCCAGGGGCGCGCCCACACCCTGCTGGAGATCACCGCCACCGGCCCCGCGTCGCCGGGCACCGGCGCCTCGGACCGGCCGTACCTGGCCAAGCTGGGCGTCGGCAACCGCACCTGCACCGGGACGCTGGTCGACCCGTACTGGGTGCTGACGACCGCGAGCTGCTTCGCCGAGAACCCGGCGCAGTCGCTCGCGGTGCCGGCGGGTGCGCCGCAGAAGAGGACCACGGCGATCGTCGGCCGCGGTGACCTGAACGGGGCGGGCGGGCACACCTCGGAGGTGACCGAGCTGGTCCCGCACGCCGACCGGGACCTCGTGATGGCCCGTCTGGCCTCGCCCGCCACCGCCGTCGTCCCGCTCGCGGTCGCCACCGCGGCGCCGGTCCCGGGCGAGGGACTGAAGGTCGCCGGCTACGGGCGCACCAGGACCGTGTGGGCCCCCACTGCGCCCCACACCGCCACCTTCGGCGTGGGCGCCGTCGAGGCGGCCGGCATCGACCTCGCCGCCACCGCGCCCGCCGACGCCACCGTCTGCCTCGGGGACACCGGCGCGCCCGTGATCCGCGAGACGGGGGGCCAGGGCGAGCTCGTCGCCGTCACCAGCCGCTCCTGGCAGGGTGGCTGCCTCGGCGTCCCGGCCACCGAGACCCGCACCGGCGCCCACGGCACCCGCGCCGACGTCCTCGCCGACTGGGTGCGGAGCGTGCGCTGGCGCACCGCCTCCATCAAGAACGTCCACAACGGCAACTGCCTCTACGTCCCGTGGCAGACGCCGGGCGACGGTGCGAACGCTCGCCAGAGCTTCTGCGACCCCCAGTACACCGACCAGCTCTGGCGGGTGGAGAAGGTCGCGCAGGGCTACCAGGTCCGCAACACCTACAGCAACCGCTGCCTCTACGTCCCGTGGCAGACGCCCGACAACGGAGCGGCCGCTCTTCAGACGTTCTGCGACGCCCAGTTCGCCGACCAGGTCTGGCAGCTCGACAAGGTCGACCAGGGTTACCAGATCCGCAACACCCACAACAACCGCTGCCTCGTCTTCTTCGCCTGGCAGGACAGCTCCGACCCCGCCCGCGTGTACGACTGCGTGCCGTCCTACAACGACCAGGTCTGGAGGCTGTGACCCCGCAGGACCCGGGTGGCCGCCGCTGAAGCACGCCACCCCGGCCGGGCCCGGCGGCGCTCTCGCTGCCGGGCCCGCGCGCGATGCGCCGGCGGGCCCGCGCGCGATGCGCCGGCGGTGCGGAGCCGCGGTCACGAACGGGCGGCCGGCACCCGGTCCGGGTCGTGCTCAGGCGCCGGGCTCCGCGCCGGCGACGAGAAGGCAGGCATGGCCTGAAGCGGGAGTGCTTTTACGGAGAGTGACCGGCAGACGTCCTCGACGTACGCCGTCAGGGTGAATCGGCTCCCCTGATGGGTGAGGCGGGTGCGCTTCGGCGGGTGGTCCAAGGCCCGTCCGGAGTTGGCTGGGAGCGGATTCCTGGAGGATGACCCATGGGGCGTACGACCCGGCTCGGCCATTCCACGGCCCGGTTCGCGGTCGTGGTGCTGATGGGTGTCGCACTCGCGCTCGCGCTGCTCGGCGGGGGAGCCGACAGCGGCTTCCCGGAGCGCGTGGCGAGCGGCCACTGCGCAGTCGGCCAGGAACGGCCCGCAGGTGAGGGTGGCCCTTCGACGCCGCCCGGCGCGCCCGATCCGGAGAACTGCTCCGAGCCCAGCGAACGACGCCGTGACCGGGTGGGTGTCTCGGCGGGCGTCGTCGTCCACCGGGCCGTCCGGACCGGGACGGCGGCGGCCCACGGCGACGGAGCGGAGCGGCGACCCGACGCGGGGGCGGCCCGGCCCAGGACCGGTGAAGGCGTCGGGCCCGTCCGCGAGGTGGTCCTGCGCTGCTGACGGTGCCCGGCCGGGAGGTGCCGGGACGCGTGGGCGGTGTCGCCGCCGATCGCACCGGCCCCGGCCTGCCGCGACCACCGTCCGACTCCGCACACCGCAGGAGATCCGTCATGCCGTTCGATGTCTATGCCGCGATGGGCGCGCTGGTGCGTGCCGAGGCCGTCCGCGTCCACGAACCCGTTCCCGCTCCGCCGTCCGCCGCCCGGCCCTGCGGAGCGCCCGCCGCCGCACCTGCGGGCGGGCCGTCGACCGACCCGGCGCCGGTGCCCGCGACGCCCCGGGCCGCCGAGGCCGGGCGGGCGGGCAGCCCCGACGTCCTGCCGGCCTCCGTGTGGCGCAGGCTCACCGGCCTGTTCGGCTGACCGCCGTGCGGCACGCACCGGAGGCCGGAGCCCGGCCGGGTCAGGCCGGAGGGGCGAGCCGTACCGACGGCAGTGACCCCGGCAGCTCCGCCTCCGGCGTGTCGTACCCCACCACCTGCGCGCCCCGGGGGATCCGGCAGCGGCGGAGCGCGATCCCGTAGCGGCAGTCGCCGCACCAGAAGGAGCCGCTGCCTCCTTCGCCGGGTCGGAGGTCAGGTCCAGCAGGTGCAGGCTCCCGGCCGCGCTCCCGCACCCCGGGCAGGTCGCTCGCACGGACCGCGGCAGCGCGCCGTACACCTCGTCGAACGTCTCCAACCACGCGTCCCACGAAGCCGTCGGCCCTCCCCGGTCGTCGTCGCCCACGCTGTCCGTGCCGTGATCGACCGCATGCCGCGCGGGTGCCCGCTGCTCGTCCCCGCGCTCCTCGGCCCGCGTCGACGGTAGCGCCGGAACGCGTCGTCGGGCAGGGTTCGGCATGACGGACGCGGGGGCGGCCACCGCGCGGGTCGCCCCCGTCCGGGCGGTGCCGTACGCGGACAGGGGACGGCGGCGGCCGGTGCCCCGGGTCCCGTCGGGCCGCCGGTGGCGGGCTGTTTCCCGGGACCCTGTATGTTGATCACCCGCCGGTGCTCCCGGTGTCCCACGACAGCCTCTGACGTGCGGTTCTGCCTACCCGGGTGACGGCCGTGCGGACGCCGGGCCGCTGCCGTCGCCGGATCGGGCCGGGCTTCGGCCCCGGAGCCGACAGGCGCTCCTCGTCTCCCCGTGCGTGAAGGATTTCGCATGACCGTTCCCGCCCCGCCCGACAGCCCGCCGCCCGTGGAGGACACGACCGGCCCGCGGCCCGTCGAGGACACGACCGGCGACGACCCGTGGACTCCGCCGGGTCCGGACCGGGGCGACGCCGCCGACCGCGGTGGGGCCCCGGCGTTCGCGGCGGCGGGTCCGCCGCCCTGGGCCCCGTACCCGATGCCGGTGCCGCCGCCCCGCAACTCTCTGGGGACCGCGGCCATGGTGCTCGGGATCGTCGGTTCCACGCTGAGCCTGGCCGTGATCCTGTTCTGGCTGTCCTGGCTGCCGGCCCTGCTCGCCGTGATCCTCGGGGCCGTCGGCCTGGGGCAGGTGCGCAAGGGCCTCGCGACCAACCGTGCGGCGGCGCTCGCGGGCGTGATCCTGGGCATCACCGGTCTGCTGGTCTCGACGGGTGCCGGCGTGTTCGTCGTGACACAGCTCCGGGCGGTCAACCAGGAGCGGAAGGCGGAGGAGGAGGCCGCGCGGGTCCGGGCCGAAGCCGCGATCGAGGCCGCCGAGACGAGGGCGGCGCAGGAGAAGGAACGGGCCGAGGCCGAGAAGCAGCGGATCGAGGCGGAGCGGCAGCGGATCGCGGCCGAGCGGGAGAAGGCGGCTGCGGACGAGAGGGCCAGGCGTCTGTCGTTCGGCCAGTCCTACACGTACCCGGACGGGCTGAAGGTCACCATGGCCGCGCCGGAGCGCTACGTCCCCAGCACGACCGTCTTCGAGGCCCCCAAGAACGCCAAGATCGTCCAGGTGACGATCACCGTCGTCAACACCGGGTCCCAGGGCGTCTCGCTCGAAGGGGCGGGGCTGCCCTCCGTCAGGGACGCCTACGGCGGTCCCGTCTTCACCCTGATCGACGGGAGCGCACGGATGAAGATCCTCCCCGGCTCCCTCGCGCCCGGCGAGCAGGCCACCGGCGTGTCCGCGTACGCGCTGCCGGCCGGCGCGGCCGACCCGTTCTCCGTCGGGATCGACCACGGCCTCGGGTCGCAGCGCAAGAACGTGATCTGGTCCGGCCCGCCCGCCTGACCGGGGCGGTCGGCTCCGCCCCAGTGAAGCACCCGTGGGCGAACCATAGGGGAAGGCGTCAGTGCCGTTCTGTCGTGACCTCCCGCGCGGTCGGGAGGTCACGGCCGCGCCGGGCCGTCGCCGCCGGGCGCAGCGCCTCACGGGCGAAGCGTCGGAGAGTCAGTCGAGGGCCACCTCGTGCCGCAGGATGCTGTAGTGGGCCATGTCGTGGAACCGCCCGTTCCGGAAGTGGGCGCCTCGCAGGATGCCCTCACGGGTGAAACCCGCCTTCTCCAGCGCACGTTGCTCGGCGGCGTTCGTCACATCGGTGCTGGCGTCGATCCGGTTCACCTGGGTGTGGGCGAAGAGGTACCGGACGAGCAGTCGTTGGGCCGTCGTCCCGACGCCGCGTCCGCGGGCCTCGGGCAGGATCCCGGCGCCGATGTTCCAGCTGTGGTTGAGCGGGCCCTGCTGGGAGCGGTGCCAGGAGACGTGACCGAGCACCTCGTCGCCCTCGGCCACCACGAGGTTCCCGGAGTCGGGCGTCAGCAGCCCGTTCTCCTCCCAGCGGCGCGTCAGACGCGCCGGATCGTTCCATCCGAACCACCCGAAGGCCGAGGCCGTTTCCGGACCGGAGTTGTTCAGGAGGTCCAGGACGGGAAGGTCTTCCCTCGTTGCGGGCCGAAGACGAATCTCAGTGGTCATGCCGGGCAGGGTACGTTCCCGGGCCCGGCCGTGGTACCGGCCGGGGGGAGGAGATCGGTGCCGGGCCGGTCCGTGCAGGCGGCCGGTCACCGCTGCGTGAACGCGGCCCGGTACGCGCTGGGAGCGAGCCCCGTTCGTCGCGCCAGGTGCCGGCGCAGGGAGTCCGTGGTGGCGAGGCCGCTGAGCCGGGCGACCTGGTCCATCGACAGGTCGGTCGTCTCCAGGAGTTCCTGCGCCCGGATCACCCGCTGGTGGAGGAGCCACTGCAGCGGGCTCAGACCCGTTTCGTCGTGGAACCTGCGGGCCAGCGTGCGCACACTGGTCCTCGCGTGAGCGGCGAGGTCGGCGCGGGTGAGCGGCTCGTCCAGGCGGTCGAGCGCCCAGGCCCGGGTCGCGGCCAGCGAGATGCCTGTCTCGGGCGGCAGCGGCGTCGCGATGAACTGCGCCTGCCCACCGGGCCGCACCGGTGCCGCCACCACCAGTCTGGCGACGGCGTTGGCCGCCGCGGCGCCGTAGTCGGAGCGGATCAGGTGCAGGCACAGGTCGATGCCGGCCGACAGTCCTGCGGACGTCAGCACGTTGCCGTCCTCGACGTAGAGCACGTCGGGCCGCAGTCGGACGGCGGGGAAGCGGGCGGAGAACTCCTCGGACTTGGCCCAGTAGGTGGTGGCGCTGCGGCCGTCGAGCAGCCCGGCCCGGGCGAGCACGAACGCCCCGGTGCAGATCGAGGCGATGCGTTTTCCCGCGGCCGACGCGTGGCGCAGCATCGCGAGGACGCGCGGGTCGATGTCGTCGCGGGCACCGGTGCCGGTCACGATGACGGTGTCGGCGTCGTCGACGGCCTCCAGCCCGTGGAGGACGGTGACCTGCATGCTGCCGGTGACGACGGGACCGGGGCGGGCGGTGCAGACGCGCACCCGGTAGCCGGGGCGGCCGTCGATGCTCGTCTCGCCGAGGACGAGTTCCGGGATCGACAGGTCGAAGGTGGTGGCAGGGGGGACGGCGACGACGGCAACGCGGTGCATGGCCCGAACCTCCGGATGTTTGGCATTCGGGCCACTACCTTACGGATCAACCGTGGCGGAGGGTGGGGGCGTTGGGGCGGGCCCGTCCCAACTCTTCGACCAGGGAGTGAACACGTGTCCTTGTACGTCATCGTCGGGGCCGGATCCACGGGATCGGCCGCCGCACGGCTGCTGGCGGACGCGGGCGAGCAGGTCCGGCTCGTCACCCGCCGGGGCGGCGGGCCGGTGGACGACCGGATCGAGCGGGTGGCCGCCGACGCCACCGACACCGCGCGGCTGAGCGGGCTGGCCCGCGGGGCGGCGGCCCTGTTCAACTGCGCGATGCCGGCCTACGACCGGTGGCCGGCCGAGTTCCCACCGCTGGCGACCTCGTTGCTGACCGCAGCGGAACGCGGCGGAGCGGACTACGTCATGCTCGGGAACACCTACGGCTACGGACCCGTCGACGGGCCGGTCACCGAGGACCTTCCCATGGCGCCCACCAGTGTCAAGGGCCGTGTCCGGGCCCGGATGTGGCAGGACGCGCTCTCGGCCCACGAGGCGGGCCGGGTGCGGGTGACCGAGGTCCGGGCCGGCGACTTCCTCGGCGCGGGCGCGTACTCGCCGTTCACGCTCATGGTGGGGGAGCGGGTGCTGAGCGGCGCGTCCGTCTCGTACCCGGGTGATCTCGACGCCCCGCACAGCTGGACCTACACCGGTGACGCGGCCCGGACGCTGATCGCCGCCGCCCGGAACGAGAGGTCCTGGGGCCGGGCCTGGCACGTGCCGTCCACCTCCCACGCCCCGGTCCGTGAGCTGGCCGCCCACCTGGCCCGGACGGCCGCCGTACCCGGCCCCGACCTGACCCACATGACGACGGCCGAGTTGGAGGAGATCGGACGGACCGATTCGGTCATGGCGGAGTTCCCGGAGACGCTGTACCTGTACGACCGCCCCAGCATCCTCGACGCGTCCTTCACCGCGGAGGTGCTGAACGTCGCGCCGGCCCCGCTCGACGCCGTCCTCGCGGAGATGGCGCAGGAGCACGGCCGACGCGACGTCTGACGTCCGACGTCCGCGGTGCGTCGGTGGGTGGCGGCCGGGCGGGTGGATCGTCCGGGGGGCCCTGTGGATTCCGCGCCCTGCCCCTGTCCGGGTGGCTCCCGTTTCTCCGGCGGACGACGTGCCGGGGGTGGCGCCCGAGGCTGTCGGACCGGGCTTGCCGGTCCGGTCCGACAGCAGCCCGGTGTCAGGCCAGGGCGGCGCCGCCGTCGAGGGTGAGGACCGTGCCGGTCGCGTAGCCGTTGCCCAGGAGGTAGAGGTAGGCCGCCGCAGCCTCCTCGGGGCTGCCGACGCGCTGCACCGGAAGGCCGCTGCCCTGCGCCCGGAGGAAGGCCTCCGGCTCGGGCACGGTGCTGTCCCAGAGCTCGGTGCGGATCGCGCCGAGGCGGACCGCGTTGACCCGCAGCGGGGCGAGTTCCAGGGCGAGGGCTCGCGTCAGGCCCTCGACGGCGGCGGTGATGCCGGCGCCGAGCGAGGCTCCGGGGACGGGCCGGGTGGCGAAGGCGCCGGAGGTGAGGGTGATCGAGCCGCCGGAACGGAGCTTCGGTGTGGCGTACTTCGCGGCGAGCACGGCGCCCCAGAAGCGGCGCTCGAAGAACGCTCGGGACTCCTCGGCGGTGAGGTCGGCGAGCGGCTTCAGCAGCAGGGGCTCGCCCGCCGTGTAGACGAGGTGGTCGAACTCGCCGATCCGGTCGAAGAAGGCGACGAGGGCGGCCTCGTCGGCGACGTCCAGCAGGACGCCCTCGGCCGGGTCGCCGAGCTTCCTCACCGCCAGGTCGACCCGGTCCCGGCTGCTGGAGGCGACGACCACGTTCGAGCCCTCAGCCGCCGCGGCCTGCGCGACGGCGAATCCGATGCCGGAGGTACCACCTATGACGACGACACGCCGGGTTTCTGATGTGTTGTTCATGGCGAGGACGCTACGTGTGGCGATCGAGACAGTGAATGACACGAAGTCTCGATTCTCTGTCCGATCGTCTCGATCGCAGCGCCTTAGGGTGAGCGCATGGACATACTCAGCGACACGCTCGCGGCCCTGCGCACCGGGCGTCCGTCCGTGGTCCGGACCGACGCGCAGGCGCCGTGGGGTGTGCGCTTCCAGCCCGTCGCGGGAGCCGGATTTCACGTCGTCGTCGAAGGGCGCTGCTACCTCCTGCCGGTCGGCGGCGATCCGACACCCCTGGGCCCCGGCGACGTCGTGTTCCTGCGGCGCGGCACCGGTCACGCCATCTGCGACGCGGTCACCAGCGAGCCGGTCGCCTTCGAACCCGAGCGCGTCGACACCTCCTCGCCGATCGGGCGTTTCACCGTCGAGGGCGACGGCGCTCGCAGCGTGCTGGTGTGCGGGGCCTACCACCTGGACATCGACCGGCCGCATCCGCTGCTCGGCGACCTCCCGGAGGTCGTCCACCTCCCGGCCGGCCCCGGTCGCCATCCGGCGCTGCGCTCGGCGGTCGACCAGCTCTGCGCCGAGATCCACCGGCCGCGGCCGGGTTCGGACGCGGTGGTCACGGCGCTCGTCGACCTGCTGCTCCTCTACATCCTGCGGTCCTGGTACGCCGAGTTGCCCGGGGAGCGGACGCGGGGCTGGGCCGCGGCACTGGACGACCCGTTGATCGCCCCGGCGCTGAGGGCGATTCACGACGACCCGGCGCATCCGTGGACCGTCGAATCGCTGGGGAGCCGGGCCGGGCTGTCGCGCGCCGCGTTCGCCCGGCGGTTCACCACGGTGGTCGGCGAGCCACCGCTCAGCTACCTGACGACGTGGCGGATGGCCGTCGCGGCACGCACGCTGCGCGAGACGGCCGACTCGCTGAGCGCCGTGGCCGGGAACGCCGGCTACACCTCGGAATTCGCGTTCGCGAAGGCCTTCAAGCGGCACTTCGGCGCCCCGCCCGGGGCCTACCGGCGCGAGCGGCGGACGGCGTCGGCCTCGCGGGCGGCGCCGGGCTGATCCTCCCGGGCGAGGGTCCGGGCTCTCGGCCCCGGGCGGTCGGCCGTTTCAGCCGGCCAGTTCGCGGACCACGGCGGCAAAGCCGTGGACGAGCGGGTTGTCCTCGCCCGCCGGCCAGGCGAGGGCGACCCGCAGCGGCTCGACGTCGGTCAGCGGGACCCAGGCGAGGTCCGGGCGGGTGTAGTAGCGGGCCAGGCTCGCCGGGGCGAAGCAGACGGCCGCGCCCTCCGCGACCTGCTCCAGCATCTCCTCGACGTTGTCGTTGGTCGGCCCCCAGCGCGGCGTCGAACCGTCCGGGCGGGGGTTGACCGCCCACCAGTCGACCCAGGCGCGGGGTGCGCGCTCGGTCCACATCAGCGGTTCGTCGTTGACCTCCAGGACGGATATGCCCGCGCGCCCGGCCAGCCGGTGGCCGGTGGGCAGCCCGACGATCCGCGGCTCGGTGTGGACGGTCTCGTGGTGAAGCCCCGTGAGGTCGGCGGGCAGCCAGACGAAGGCGACGTCCACTCGGCCGTCGCGCAGCGCGTCGGCCTCCTGGCCCCAGTCGAAGCGCTTCGGCTCGACCCGGACGCCCAGGTGCCGGCGGGCGAACTCGGCGCGTGCCCGGGTGGTCAACTCGCCTGCACCGCTGGCCTCGAAGCCGACCCGCAGCACCCCGCTCGCCGCCCGCCGGTGCCGCTCGGCGGCGGCGTTGATCCGCTCCGCCTGGGTGACGGTGCGGCGGGCCTCGGTGAGCACGTCGAGCCCGGCCGCGGTGGCGGTGACTCCGCCGGAGTGGCGGTCGAAGAGACGGACCCCCAGCTCGGTCTCCAGCCTGCGCAGGGCGTAGGAGAGGGCGGGCTGGCTCACGAACAGGCGGGCGGCGGCCCGGCCGAGGTTGCCCTCGTCGGCGATCGCGATCAGGTACCGCAGCTGGCGTAACTCCACTCGGTGATCATAAAGCGTCTTTATCGATCGACCAGGGTTCTGTCTTGGACGTCCTCGATCCCTGGCTGACATAAAAGAGTCCGTCAACTACCGAGTTCTGTCACGCCTTACGGAGGCACCCCCATGACCGGAACCACCCCCGAGACGACCGCGGCCGGTCGGGTCTGGCTGATCACCGGCGCCAACTCCGGCTTCGGCCAGGCGATCGCGGAGGCCGCGCTGGCCGCCGGCGACACCGTGGTGGCGGCCGCCCGCCGGCCCGAGACGCTGGACGCGCTGGTCGCCGCCCACCCCGACCGGGTCGTCCCGGTCCGGCTGGACGTCACCGACCCGGCCCGCATCGCCGCCGTGGTGGCGGACACCCTGCTCTGGTACGGGCGGATCGACGTCCTGGTCAACAACGCCGGGCGCGGGCTGATCGGCGCCGTGGAGGAGTACACCGACCGCGAGTTGCGCGACCTGATGGAGCTTCACTTCTTCGGACCGGCCGCGCTGACCCGTGCCGTCCTGCCGCACATGCGGGCCCAGGGCTCGGGCGCGGTCGTCCAGTTGAGCAGCATGGGCGGCCGGTTCACCTTCGCCGGGGTGGGTGCCTACTCGGCCACCAAGTTCGCGCTGGAGGGCCTCTCGGAGGCGCTGGCGCAGGAGGTCGCGCCGTTCGGCATCAAGGTGCTGATCGTGGAGCCCGGCTCCTTCCGCACCTCCTTCGCCGGAGCGGGCGCGCTGGCCCAGGCGGCCGCCATCCCCGCGTACGAGTCGGTGGTCGGCCCGCTGCGCACCGCACTGCCGGAGAGCGACGGCAAGCAGCCGGGCGACCCGGCCAAGGCCGCCGCCGCGATCCTGGCCGCCCTGGACGACGAGCGGACCCCGCTGCGGCTCGCCCTCGGGAACGACGCCGTCGACGCGATCCTCGGTCACCTGGACGCCGCGGAGAAGGAGGTCCGGGACTGGGAGGCGGTCGGCCGGGGGACCGACTTCGACGCCTGACGGGCACGGGCCTCGCCGGATCGTCGGGACACGGCGTCGCAGCGGCCGTGGCCGCCGGTCGGCGAGCACGCACCGACCCCGGAGCCCACCGCGGCTCCGGGGTCGGACCGCGCCCCTGCCGGTGGACGGCCTGCCGCTGCTCACCGTCGAGCGGCCCGTTCCTGCCGGCGCCCGATCGGTGGGAGCGGGTGCACTGCCGAAGACGTCGGCGCAGCCGCCGCGCGTTCACTCCTTCGCGTGAACGGTCCGTATCCGCAGGAGCCCGCCGGGCCCGCCCTGATGGAATCGCGAGGAAGACTTCCTTCGCGACTCCGGAAAGTGGGACATCGATGCGGGCAGAAGCGGTCGATCGAGTTCGGTGTGTTTTCACCCTGTTCGACGCAGACGGCAACGGATTCATCGAAGCCGACGACTTCGAGCTGATGGCCGGGCGGGTCATCGAGGCGGTGCCCGGGGCCGCCGACGCGAAGCACGGCGCGATGCTCAGTGCGTTCCGGGCCTTCTGGGGGAGCCTGGAGACGGAGCTCGACGCCAATCGCGACGGCAGGATCGACTTCGAGGAGTTCCAGGCCGTCGTGCTCGCGCCGGAGCGGTTCGACGAGGCGATCGGGGAGTTCTCCGAGGCACTCTCGACCCTGGCGGATCCGGACGGCGACGGGCTGATCGAGCGACCGGTCTTCGTGGGGGTCATGACGGCCATCGGCTTCGCCCTGCCGAACATCCACTCGCTGTTCGACGGCCTGGAACCCACGAGCACGGACCAGGTGGCGGTGTCGGACTGGGCCGAGTCGATCAGGGACTACTACCGCCCGGACCTGGCCGGCATCCTGGGCGACCGCCTGGTCGGGACTCCCACGGGCTGAGGGCCGCCGGGCGGTCGTCCGGGCGGCCGGGGGCGAGGTTCTGCCGCCCGGACGAGGACTGATCCCGCCCAGGCCCTCGGTGATCCGCGGGCCTGGGCTCCCGAGCGGCGCCCGCAGGCGGCTTCCGGGAGCCGCTGCCGCCGCGTTCGGTGACGAGCCGCGCCCCGGCCACGGCGTTCGGCCCGCGCGGGAGCGACCGGCTGCGCTCCTTGACCGTGGCGCGCCCGCGCCTCCCGGGCACCTGGACGGGCTGCCCTCCGCGGCCGAGGCCGCCGACGCGGCGCCCGTCCCCCCGACCCCGGCGTGTGCATCGGTGCCGACGGGGTCGGGACACCCGCCCCCGCCCCCACCGCGGTGGGGGCGGGCCCTGCCGCGCCGTGCCGCCGGCGCCCTGGTGCCCGCCGCCTCCGCCGTTTCCGCCTCCGCCGTCAGGCGTCCGCGTCCGTGGAGGCCCGCACCACCAGCTGCGGGGCGAAGCGTTCCACGCTCTCCTCCCTTTCGCCGGCCGGAGCCTGAAGGAGCGTCAGGGCGCGCTCGGCCATCGCGGTGAGCGGGTGGCGGATGGAGGTGATGGGCGGGTCGAGGAGTTCGAGGAGCTCGGTGTCGTCGAAGCCGGTGACGGCGATCTGCCCGGGCACGGAGACCGCCGAGCGCTGCAGCGTGCTGACGAGTCCGACCGCGAGGACGTCCGCGCCGCAGACGACGGCGTCGATCCGGTCGCGCTGTTCGGCGATGCGGCGGCCCGCGGTGCGGCCGGCGTCGGTGGTGAAGCTGGGCAGCAGCACGGTGGTGGCGTCGGTGCCGCGGGCCTCGGTGAAGGCGGCGAGGCGTTCCGCGCCGGAGGAGGACGCCTGGTCGGCGGCGACCAGGGCGATCCGGCGGCGGCCGAGGCTTTCGAGGTGGTCGAGGAGCAGGCGCATCGCGGCGGCGTTGTCGAGGGTGACGGCGACGGTGCCGGAGCCCGTGGCCCAGCGGTCGAAGAGGACGACCGGCGCGCGTTCGGCGGCGGCCCGGACGGCGGGCCCGGACGCGCCGGCGGAGACGGGGACGACGAGCAGGCCGTCGACCCGGCCGCCGAGCAGGGTCTCGATCTGCTCGGCCTCGATGGCGGTGTCGTTGGCGGCGTCGGAGACCACCAACTGGCCTCCGGCGGCGCGGACCTGCTGGGCGAGGGCGTCGGCGAGCTGGACGAAGTACGGGTTGGCGAGCGAGGGGACGACCACGCCGACGGTGCCCGTGGTGCCGGTCCGCAGCGCCCGGGCGGAGTGGTTGGTGCGGTAGCCGAGGCGCCGGGCGGCCTCCTCGACGCGGCGGACGAGGTCCGCGTCGACGTTGCGCGGGGTGCCGGCCAGGACGCGTGAGGCGGTCGCGCGGGAGACGCCGGCGGCCGCTGCCACGTCGAGGAGTCGGGGCGCTGTCACGTGGGTGGTCCTTCGCGGTCGGAGACGTGCTCAGTGGGTCTGAGCCGGCGGAAATGCGCAGCACGAGGGTACTTGACGGTTTTCTGGGGCTGGTCCACAGTGTGGGAGATCGATCTCCCAAGGAGTGTGGATGCCGCCCATCACCGTCGTAGGTTCGGTCAACCGCGACCTCGTCCTGACCGTCGAGGACCTGCCGCGCCCCGGCGAGACCGTGCTCGCACGGGGATTCGTCGAGGGCGTCGGCGGCAAGGGTGCCAACCAGGCCGTCGCGGCGGCCCGGCTCGGGTCACGGGTGCGTCTGGTCGCCCGGGTCGGCGCGGACGCCGGTCCCATCCTGCGGGCGCTCGCCGCCGAGGGCGTGGACGTCGAGGCGGTGCGCCCGGCGCCGGAGAGCATCACCGGGATCGCCTCCGTCGTGGTCGACCGGGCCGGTGAGAACACCATCGTGGTCAACCCGGGCGCGAACGCCGAACTGTCGGTCGCGGACCTTCCGCAGCGGCTGGCCCGGTCCGCGGGGGAGGTGGTCCTGGTCCAGCACGAGATCACCGCCGAGGTGGCCGCCGCCGCCGTACTGCGGGCCCGGGAGCAGGGCGGCACGGTCGTCCTCAATCCGGCCCCGGCCCGGCCGGTCGCCCCGGAGGTGCTGGCCGCCGTCGACGTCCTCGTCCCCAACCTCGGCGAACTCGCCACCCTGCTCGGAGCCGAGCGGCCCAGCGGGCCGGACGGCGCACGCGAACTGCTGGAGCGGGCCGCGCTGCCCTGCGGGGCCGTCGTCGTGACGCTCGGCGCGGACGGAGCGCTGGTCAAACAGCCGGGCCGCCCCGCCGTGCACCTGCCGGCCCCCGTCGTGGACGCCGTCGACACCGTCGGCGCCGGCGACACCTTCTGCGGAGCCCTCGCGGACTCCCTAGCCCGCGGCGCCGACCTGCTCGCCGCAGCCGAACGCGCCGTCCGTGCGGCCTCGCTGGCCGTCACCGGGCTCGGCGCCCAGTCCTCCATGCCGTACGCGGCGCAGCTCGACGCCCCCGCCGCCGTGTCCTGACGGAACGCACCTCCGTCGCCCCTCCCTCGGTACCACCCCCAGTTCAACGGAGAACCACCCATGCGCAACCTCAAGCTCGGACTGTTCGAGAACGCCCAGACCAACGCGAGCGGCACCGCCACCTGGCGCCACCCGGACAGCCGCCGGCACCTGTTCGACACCTTCGGGTACTGGCGCGAGATCGCGGCGATCTGCGAGGACGCCAAGCTGGACTTCCTGTTCCTGGCCGACGCCTGGGGCTGGTCGGAGATCGACGGGGTGCGCCCGCCGATCGCCACCGAGGAGACCTTGGACCTGCCGCGCCTGGACCCGTTCGTGATCGCCTCGGCCCTGCTCGCGAGCACCACCGACCTGGGCCTGGTGGTGACCGGATCGGTGCTGGTCGAACCGCCCTACGCGTTCGCCCGCAGACTGGCCACCCTGGACCAGCTGTCCGGCGGCCGGCTCGGCTGGAACGTCGTGACCACCGGCACCGCCGACACGGCGGTCAAGGCCTTCGGCATGGACATGGTGGCGCACGACGACCGGTACAGGATGGCCGAGGACTTCCTCGCCCTGGTCTACAAGTACTGGGAGGGCGCCTGGGAGCCGGACGCCCTGGAGAAGGACAAGGACGGCCGGTTCGCCGACCCGGCGAAGGTCCACCTGGTCGAGCACGACGGCCCGTACTTCCGCTCGCGCGGCTACGGCAACACCGCCCGCTCCCCGCAGGGCACCCCGGTGCTGTTCCAGGCCGGAGCGTCCCCGGCCGGGCGACGGGTCGGCGGGCGGCACGGCGAGTGCATGTTCGTCGGCAGCGGCTCGGTGGCGCAGCTCGCCGGGCACACCACGGCGATCCGCGAGGAGGCCGTGAAGGCGGGCCGACGCGCCGACGAGGTCAAGGTGATGTCGGCGTTCTCCTGTGTGGTCGGAGCCACCACCTCCGACGCCGAGCGCCGCTGGCAGCGCGTCCTGGACGCCCAGCGTCCGGAGGTCACCGTCGCCAGCTACGCCATGTTCACCGGCCTCGACCTCTCCTCGTACGCGCCCGGCACCCCGATGTCGGAGCTGTCCACCGAGATGTCGCAGACCCAGGTCGCCCGCTTCGCGGGCAGGACCGTCGGCGACGTGCTCGCCGACTGGCATACCCACGGTGTCGGCGCCCGCCCGGTGGTCGGCACCGCCGAGGAGATCGCCGACGAGATCTGCGCCCTGGCGGAGGGCGCCGACCTGGACGGCTTCCTGCTCTCGCCGACCGTGCAGCCGGCCTCCACCACGGAGTTCGTGGAGTCGGTGCTCCCGATCCTGCGCGCCCGCGGTGTCTTCCGCGGCGAGTACACGGCCGGTGAGTCGCTGCGCGAGCGGCTGACCGGCGCCTCCGACCGCGCCCTGCCGGCCAGCCACCCGGCCGCGCAGCACCGTCCCTGACCACCCCACGCGCGACGAGAGGACGACGACCATGGTCACTCCCGCCCACCATCCGACCCCGCCCGCCGCGTCCGCGGAGCTGACCGCTGCGGAGCCGACCGCTGCGGAGCCGAACGGTGCGGAGCCCGACGCCGCGGAGCTGAACGCGGCGGTGCTGCGCCAGGCGTTCGGCGCCTACCCCACCGGTGTGGTCGCGATCGGTGCGCTGCGCGGCGGCGGACCGATCGGGCTCGCGGTGAGCTCCTTCGTGTCGATCTCGCTGGAGCCGCCGATGGTCGCGGTCAGCGTGGCCCGCTCCTCGACCACCTGGCCGAGGCTGGCAGGGGCGCCCGTGCTGGGGCTGAGCGTGCTCAGCCGTGACCAGGGCGCGCTCTGCCGGCGGCTCGCCTCCCGCGCGGGCGACCGCTTCGAGGGCACCGCGTGGCGGGCGACGCCGGACGGCGCGGTGCTGATCCACGACACGGCCCTGTGGCTGACCGCCCGGGTGAGCGCGGTGTACGACGGCGGCGACCACGAGATCGTCCTGATGGAGCTGCTCACCGCCGAGCTCTTCCCCGGGGTGGAGCCGCTGGTCTTCCACACCAGCCAGTTCCGCGAGCTCACCCCGCATGGCTGACACACCGACGACCCCCCTGGCCGGCACCGTGGTGCACGGCGCCGGCCGGGGGACGGGCCTGGGATTCCCCACCGCCAACGTCGCTCCCGACCCCGGCACTCCCGTCCCACCGCCCGCGATCTACAGCGGCTGGCTGGCCCGCCGCGCGACCGGCACCGTGCACCGCGCGACGATCAGTGTCGGCACCAACCCCACCTTCTGCGACGCCTCCGAGATCCACACCGAGGTGTACTGCCACGACGCCCCGGGCGATCTGTACGGCGAGCGCGTCGACCTCTGGTTCGTCGCCCGCATCCGGGACACCGAGAGGTTCGCCTCGGCGGACGAGCTGGTGCTCGCCGCACGGGAGGACGTCCGCCGCTCGGAGGCCCTGCTGGACTCCGCGTACGGACGGCACGTCCGCAACGTCCTCTCCTGACCCCGTCACCACGCCCCACCTGCTCGGCGCGCGTTCCCGCCCCCTCGGTGACCGCGCCCTGCGCCCACGCGCCCGGTCGGCCCCGCTTCCCCCGCTTCGGCGGGGCCGACCGTCGATCCCCCTCCTCGCTCCGAACGAACAAAGGTGTGAGTCATGAGCGCATTCCACTGGCTGAACGAGCAGTTCAGCTTCTTCGGTCTCCCCGTCTACTGGTCCGACTTCCTGGGCAACCTCCTGGCGCTCGCCACCGTCTGGCTGGCCCTGCGGCGCTCGCTGGTGGCCTGGCCGGTGCAGATCCTCGGCTCGGTGCTGCTGCTGATCGCCAGCCTGAACGTGCATCTCGGCGGCAACGCCGCCCGGCAGATCGTGATCATCGTCTCGGCCTCCTGGGGCTGGGCGACCTGGAAGCGCAGCCGCGAGCAGGAAGGCACCATCAACGTCCGCTGGGCGTCGAGCCGTGAACGCGCCGCGCTGATCGCCGCGATGGTGCTGGGGACGGCCGTGTTCGGCGCGGTGCTGAGATGGACGGACGCCTCGTTCTACCCCGGCGCGCCGTTGTGGATGGTCCTCGCGGACGCGTGGATCTTCATCGGCTCGATCCTCGCCATGTACAGCCAGGCCCGCCGCTACGTCGAGTTCTGGTTCGTCTGGCTGGCCGTCGACCTGGTGGGCGTGCCGCTCGCGGTCCACTCCGAGCTGTACTTCTCCGGCATCGTCTACGGGATCTTCTTCGTGATGGTGCTGCTCGGCATCCGCGACTGGGCCTCCCGCAGCAAGCCGCAGGAGATCGCCTCGCCGCTGGAGCCCGCCGTCCTGGTCGAAGGCCGGGACGACGCCCGCCCGGCCGGCGGCCCGTCCCGAGCCGGGGTCCCCGACTGAGCGCGGCTCACGTCCGCCACCCCCTCGTGCGTCGGCCGCCCGCCCCCTCAAGGGTGGGCGGCCCGCGTCGGATCCGGCCCGGGGGTGTTGTAGCGCACGATACGCACGGCTACGCTGACGGGCGTGAAGCAACTGAACGTCCGCCTGGACGAGACGACCCACGAAGCCCTGGAGCAGCGCGCCGAGGCGGCCGGGATGAGCCTGCCCGACTACGCGCGCAAGGTCCTGGTCGAGGAGGCCGACGAGAGGCGCGAGCGCTTCCTGACCGCCGCCGCGCACTTCTCGCAGGCGTGGGCGCCGGCCTTCGAGGCCGGGTTCGGCCCCTACCCGCAGAGCGCCCGGTCCGGCACGGCGGACGCGGCGTGATCCTGCGCGTCGACCGGGCCTGGCTCCTGGACGTCACCCACCAGTTCCTGGCCGCAGACCCCGACGTCACGGACTACGGCACGCTCGCCGCCGCGGTCGCCCGCCACGTCGACGAGGTCATGGAGGTGCCCGTGTACGGGGCCGTGCACCAGCGTGCCGCCGCGCTCATGCACCAGCTCATCCGCGTCCCGGCCCTGGAGTACGCCAACGAGCACTTCGCCGCCGTCGTCGCCGCCTCCTACCTCAGCGCCTCCGGTGTCATCGTCACCGCCGAACCGAAGGCCGCCGTCGCCCTGGCCGCCCGTGTCCGCGACGGACAGGCCGACGTGCGCGAGACCGCCACCGCCATCCGCACCTGGTACCGCTGAGCCGCGGCCGGGGGCGGCGCCGCAGGACGTGCCACCACCCCCGGCCGCGGATCGCTGATGCTCACACTGACGGAACCCGGCCCGTGTCCGTCGTCGTAGTGGAGGAATCCCGAGGCCGTGCCGGACTCGTCGAGCGTGAGCCGCCCGTCCTCGAACGACCCGCGGCCGGAGATCCGGGTGACCGTCCCCGGGGGCATGAACGTCGCCAGCTGGGCCGAGATCGGGCCCGAGCGCGGGCCCCCGGTGGGCGGGGCCGTGGCCGGTGGCGGCCGGTCAGGTGTCGGTGCCGACCGCGGGCCGGCGTGTGTAGTGGGCGAAGAGGGCGTCGGCGACGACGGCCCACTGGGTGCGCAGGTCGAAGCCTTCGGGGTCCATGAGCCAGTGCAGCTGGAGGCCGTCGAGGACGGCCGGCACGACCTGGAGGAGTTCCGGCGCGGCGTCGGTGTCGACGCGGCTGCGGGCCTCCCGGATCAGGAGTTCGGTGCGGCCGTCGAAGTAGGCGCGAGCGGGGTGGGCGGGGTCGAGGGCCTCGGCCTGGACCATGGCGTACAGCTGGGCCCGGCGCGGGTGGCAGGCGTTGTAGTCGACGATCGCGTCGAGCGCGGAGCGCAGGTCGGGGCTGCCCGCGACGACGGCGTAGAGGTGCGGGCCGTCGATCCCGTCACGGTGCTCCAGGAGGGCGAGGAGCAGGGTGGGCATGTCCGGGAAGTAGTGCATCACGCCCGGGGCGGACATGCCGCAGCGGCGGGCGAGTTCGCGCAGCGACAGGCCCTTGTAGCCCTCCTCGGAGACCACGTCCATCGCGGTGTCGAGGATGGACAGCCGCCGCTCCTGCGGGGTCATACGGGTCGCCACTACGCCTCCTGATCAGGGCCCCTTCGGCGGGCCTTGCCGGGGCCGCGGGGCTGGCCTAGAGTACCCCCGCCAGCTTATCTAACGGATGTTAGATAGTTCTGACGCCGGGGAGGGACGTCGTGACCGCCACCTCGTGCGAGGCCGTCGCCGTCGCCTCCGTCGTGCCGGTCGCCGGCGTGACGCTGCCCATCCGGCTGCCCGCCGCGACCGGCACGGCCGTCACCGGCCTCGGCTCCGGCCTCGGCGCCGGCACGGACCGGGCCGTCGGCCCGGCCCGGATGCCCGAAGGGCTGCCCGGAGAGCCTGCTCCTGCGCGGAGGTTCTCGGCGTCCTTGGTACCGTCACCGCTCTGCCGCCGACCGTCGGTCCCTTCGCCGTCGGTCCCTTCGACGGCGGTGCTGTCATCACCCTCGCCATCCTCCCGATCCGATCCGTGAGGCAGGTACCCCCGTGAACCGCACCGCTGCCCCCGCACCTCCGCGTCCCGGCGCCCGCGACGGCGTCCCGCTCACCATCACCACCGGTACCCCGGTGAGGGGAGGTCCCGGGCCCGACGGCCGGGGCGGCCACCTCCGGATCGGGGCCACCCGCAGGGAAGGGGGTGGGGAACGAATGCTCCTGGAACGCGACGAGGTGCTGGGCACGGCCGCGGCAGCCGCGGCAGCCACGCGTGCGGGCAGCGGCCGGTGGATCCTCCTCTCCGCGCCGGTCGCCGGCATGGGGCGGACCGCGGTGCTGGAGACGATCGTCCGCCGCGAGTCCGGCCGCGGCGCGATGCGCGTCGGCCGGGCGCGCGGCGTGGCGGAGGAGACGGCGTTCCCGTTCGGAATCGTTCGGCAGCTCTTCACGGACGACGAAGCCGTGCCCTTCTCGGTGCCGACCGGGATGGACGAACAGTGGCTGTTCCACCGCCTGGTGACGCGACTGACCCGGTCCGCCGCCGAGCGGCCGGTCCTGCTCGTGGTGGACGACCTCCACCATGCCGACGAGCCGTCCCTGCGCTGGATCGGCTACCTCGCCCGCCGGATCGCCGAGATCCCCGTCCTGCTGGTGGTCACCGAGTGCGCGGACCAGCCCGGTCCGGTGCCCTTCCCACCCTCCACGGGCGGGGCCGTCGCCCTCCGCCCCCTCAGCGAGTCCACCGTCGTCCGCCTCGCCCGGGCAGCCGACCTGGACCGGGACGACACCGCGACCTGCGTCGAAGCGGGTGCCGGCAACCCGGCCCTGGTACGGGCGCTCATCGCCGACCTCGGCGGCGGACCGCCGTCCGGCCCGAAGTCCGCCAGGCCCCACGGCCGTTACCGCGACACGATCGCCGACTGGCTGAGGAAGGCCGATCCGTGCTTACGCCACGCCTGTCTCGCCCTCGCCGTCGCGGCGGAGGGCGACCCGCCTGCCGGCCCCGGTCCCGATCACCCGCTCTGCGACCTCTGCACGTCCGCGCGAGCCCCGGGCGAGCGGCCGGCGCACCACCTGGACGCACTGCTGAGTCACCCCCTCGCCCGCGGGGCCGTGCTCGCCGCCGCCGATCCGGAGGAGGTCGCCGCACTGCACGCCCGTGTCGCGGAACTGCTCGACGAGAGCGGTGCCCCTGCGACGGCCGTGGCCTCCCGGCTCCTGCACGTGGAGCGGCCCGACGCGACGTGGATGGCCCGCGCGCTCTCCGAGGCCGCCGAGGAAGCCGCGCGCAACGGTCACGTCGCGCAGTCCGCCGCGTACCTGCGCCACGCCCTGAGCGGCACGCTCGACCCGGACCGGCGCGCCGCCCTCACCGTGCGCCTCGGCGCCCTGGAGCTTGCGAACAACCCGACGGCCGGTATCCGTCGACTCCACACCGGACTGGAACTGCACACCGACGTCCGGGAACGGGCCGCCGCGGCGACCGCCCTCAGCGCGGCCCTCGTCGCGGTCCGGGACCCCGACACCGCCATGCGGGTCCTGCGCCAGGCCGGTCGCGCCGCCGCCGACGACGAACTGGTCCAGGTGTTGCAGACCCTCGGCGCGCTCGTCGCCTCGCACGACAACGACGAGTGGCGCGGGGCCGTCGCCGGCCTGCGCGCGCTCGCCCCGACGGCGCCCCCCGCCATCGAGCCGCTGGTGTGCGGGCTGATCACCGAGTACGAGGCCGGCGCCGGTCTCTGCTCGGCGGCCGAGGCACTCGCCCGGATCCGACCGCGCCTGGCGACGCGGGTCGACCCGCGTCTGCGGACGGCCTGGTTCGGCAGCGCGGCCACCCTGTTGCAGTGGGCCGACTGTCTGGACGAGGCCCGCGAGCTGACCGGCCTGTGCCTGCCCGGCCTTTCCGTCCCCCCGGCCCTGACGGACGTCGGTGTGCAGTGCCTGCTGAGTGTCCGGGCCGAGACGGCGCTCTGGGAGGGCGCGTTCGACCGCGTCGTCGCCGAGAACGCGCCGCTGGTGGAGGCGGCCGGCGAGCGGGGCGTCCGGTTGCCGCACCTGTCGGCGATGGTGGCGTCCGCCCGGTACGAGAAGGGCGATCGCGCCGGGGCGTGGGAGGCCGTGGCCCTCGCCGGACAGCGCGGCAGCGAGAGTTCCTGGGAGTGGAACGAGCTCAGCTACACGCGGGCCGTGCTGCATGCGGCGGACGGCGACTGGCACGCGGCTCTCGACGACTACCTGGCCTGCGGAGCCGGCCAGAGCGCCCACGACTTCGTCAGCCCGGTCGCCACGCCGTGGCGCTCGGGAGCGGCGTTCGCCCTGGTCCGGCTCGGGCGGCGGCAGGAAGCCCGCGAACTCGCCGAGGAGGAGCTGCGCCACGCCCGGACCTGGGGCACCGCGCGTACCGTCGGCCGGGCGCTGCGGGCGTACGCCGCGGCCGTGGGCGGCAGGCTGGCGCTGTGTTCGCTGACCGAGGGCGCCGAACTGCTCAGGCCGAGTGCCGCGCCCGTGGAACTCGCGGAGGTCCTGGTCGACCTCGGCCGGGCCCAGATCGAGGCGGGAAGCGCCCGCAAGGGCCGCGACACGCTGCGGGAGGCGCACGCCGTGGCCCTGCGGCCGGCCCCCGCGCCCGCTTCGGGGGCCGCTCCGGGGGCCGGGGGGCCGGCCGCCGTCGGCCGTCTCCTCGCCCTGACCCAGGACGCCTTGCGCGAGGGCGGGGTACGGAGCAGGAACGGCGGGCACGCCCTGACCCCGGCCGAACGGCGCGTGGCCGAACTGGCGGCGGTGGGGAACACCAACGCCCAGATCTCCTCCGCGCTGTGCCTCACCCTCCGCACCGTGGAAACGCACCTCACCAACTCGTACCGGAAGCTGCGGATCGCCCGGCGTTCCCAACTGGTGGCGGTACTGCAGCAGTAGGCGTCGCGGGCCCACCCCGGCCTCGCCGTGCGCAGACGGTGTTCCGGCGCGTGGCCCGGGGGCGTGGCTCAGAGGCGGGAGACCCGCAGGGCCCAGGCGATCAGAGGAGCCTGAAGCGGTACCCGGGCCAGGGCGGCGACGCGCAGCGGTGCGGGACGGTGGCGCCAGTCCCGGGCCATCTTGACGTTGGCGGGCAGGACCGCGACGAACAGGCCGGCTGCGGCCAGCGCTCCGGCCCGGCGGGTGGGCGGGCAGGCGATCGCCGCGCCGACGGCGAGCTCCGCCACCCCGCTGAGCCGGGTCCAGGTGCGCGGATCACCGGGGAGGCCGCGGGGCACCATGGCGTCGAACGGGCGGGGGACGGCGAAGTGTGCCACCCCGGCGCCGAGCAGCAGGCCGCTCAGGAGAGCGGCGGATCGGGGCAGGGTCGGCATGGTGCTCCTCCAGGTACGGGCCCGCGCCCGGGCTCGATTACCGAAGAGTAACCATGTGGCGCCCGGAGCGGAAGCCGTCGTGCCGTCCGTGACCGACCCGGGCCGCCGCGACGGAGGGGGACGCAGGGTCGGCGACCCGGTCGGCGGAACAGTCGCGCCCGGCCCGCGCCGTCCCCGCCGTCAGTCCTGGGTCCCCGCGGGGAGCGGCCTCAGACCGGCGACCTGTGCGAGGAGGCGGTAGGAGGTGAACAGCGCGTCGCGGTCGTAGGTGCTGGTGGCGAGGAGGAACTCGTCCGCCGCGGCGCGCTCCATCAGCTCGGTGAGGCGGGCCCACGCCTGCTGAGGGGTGCCCGCGATGTGGCCGGTGAGCGACTGCTGGAACGCCGCACGTTCGCGCGGGGTCATCGTCCGGGACAGGATCTCCCCGGTGGGGGCCAGCGGCGGGAACTCGCCGTGGGTCCGGGAGTGGGCGGCGGCCCAGGCCTCGGGGACGAGGAGGTCGCGGGCCTCGGACTCCGACCCGGCGACGGCGACCGTACCCGAGAGCACGACGTACGGCCGGGAGGCGCGGGCCGAGGGGCGGAAGCGCTCCCGGTAGCGGTCGATCGCCTCGAACATCCGCTCCTGCCCTCGCGCGGCCGCGATCACCAGGGGGAGCCCGGCCTCGGCCGCGACGTCCGCGCCGGCGCCGGTGGCCAGCACGAACGCCGGTACGTCCAGACCCTCGGCCGGCCGGGCGTGAACGCCGTGAGGGGCGCTCGACGGCGCATCGAAGTAGGCCAGCAGTTCGGCGAGTTGCTCGGGAAATCGGTCGGCGGAGTCCTTCTCCCGGCCCAGCGCCCGCCGTACCCCGTCGGTGAACCCCACCGAACGGCCGAGACCCATGTCGATCCGGCCCGGGGACAGGGCGGCGAGCACACCGAACTGCTCGGCCACGACCAGCGGTTGGTGGTTGGGGAGCATCACCCCGCCCGTCCCCACTCTGATCCGCTCCGTTGCCGAGGCCACCGCTGCGGCCAGCACGGTCGGGGCCGAACCGGCCACGCCCGGGACGCCGTGGTGCTCGGACACCCAGAACCGGTGGTAGCCGAGCCGCTCGGCCTCGACGGCGAAGGCCACGGTGTCCCGCAGCGCCCGGGCCGGTTCCTCCCCCCTGCGGGTCCGGGAACGGTCCAGCACCGACAGTCGGAAGGGCGGTGTCGTGGTCACTCCCGCCACAACGGGCGCTGCCGCCCGGCTCATTCCCGTACGACGGAAAAGGCCACCTGCCCGGCCGGTCTCCGGCGCCGACCGCCGGGGACCGGCCGTGGGGGAGCGGCCGTGCCTACGGGCCGGGTGTCGTCGGGCTCCGCGTCAGCGCGGGGCGAGGACGCAGAACTCGTTGCCCTCGGGATCGGCCAGGACCGTCCACGGCACGTCGCCCTGGCCCACGTCGGCGGGCGTCGCGCCGAGAGCCCGCAGCCGCGCCGCCTCCTCGACCCGGTCGCCCCCGGGGTACGGGCGGAGGTCGAGGTGGAGACGGTTCTTCACGGTCTTCTCGTCGGGGGTGCGGATGAATTCGAGGTACGGGCCGACGCTCCTGGCGGAGCGCAGCACGGCCTGGTCGTCCGTCACCTCGTGGACGGTCCAGTCCATCGCCTCGCCCCAGAACCCCGCCATGGCCCTCGGGTCCGCACAGTCGACCACCACCGCGGCCATCGGCCCGGTGTCCAGGTAGCGCTCGCGGGGCTCCAGTACGCAGAATTCGTTGCCCTCGGGGTCGGCCAGGACCGTCCACGGCACGTCGCCCTGGCCCACGTCGGCGGGCGTCGCGCCGAGGGCCTTCAGCCGTGCGACCAGCTCCGCCTGATGGGCTGCCGAGGTGGTGGCGAGGTCGATGTGCAGACGGTTCTTCACCGTCTTGGGGTCGGTGGCGCGAACGACGTCGATGCAGACGGCGACGGGGTCGGGATAGACGAAGCCCACGGGTTCGAGGTTGGTCACACCGGGGCCCTCGCTGTCGATGCCCCAGCCGAGTACCTCCGCCCAGAACCGGCCGACCGCGGAGTCGTCCCGGGCATTCATCGAAATCTGAACAAGCCGTGTCGTCATGCCGCCGACCCTATGCATGCCGTCCCGCGTCGACAAACACATATCCCGGCCTGGGAGGGATCCGTGGTGCTCCGTGGCATCCGGTGCTCGATTCTCCGGGGAGGAGGTGGTCGTGACAGTAGAGCGCGCTCGCCGAGCACCTCACAAGATGCATGCAAGGTTCTTTCTAAGATTTGCCGACTTCATGCAGTATCGGAGAGTGGATCTTGCGGACGTGGAGCCGGGCCTTCCGCTGGTGGGCGGCCCCGGCGGTGATCCGGCAGTGTTCGGGCGGCGAAGTGCGGGAGGTGTGACCCGCCGGCAGATCCCAGGGAGGGGTGCGCGTGTAGCCGGCTGAGGCCGCAGCCGGCCAGGCCGTTGGGGCATCGCGGCGGGCTATCTTGTTTTTGCGAAATTCTGTCGACATCTTGTGGTCATCTGGACGGGATGGTTAAGTGAGCGGCGCGCCGAGGGGTGGTCGCCGACAGGTCCCGAGAGGGTCCGCGACGTGCCCCCGGGGCGTCCGAGCCGCGCAGTCCAGGAGTGCGCGGGCCTCGCTTCCGCACGTCCCCGCCCCCGTCACCAGGACCGGGGCGATCCCCACCGGAACACCGGGGCTCCCCCGCGCCCCGACACCGGCCCTGCCCGCCGTGCCTGTAGAAGGGTCCTCTCTCCCATGAAGACGAATCGGCTTCTCCGCAGATCCCTCGCCGCCGTGGCCGTCGGCGCCCTGGTCCTCCCGGCCGCCGCGTGCAGCAGCTCCGCCGACAGCGGCTCCTCGGGCGACCCCGGCGCGCCGAACGGAGCGGAGGCCCCGCTGGACCCGTCCGCCAAGGTCACCATCAGCGCCGACTGCCAGCCGCCGACCACGAAGCCGGGGGAGCGCAGGCAGTGGGAGGAGGACATCGCGGAGTTCAACAAGACCTACCCGAACGTCACCATCAGGGCCACCGACGCCTCACCGTGCAACGAGCCCGCCAAGTTCACCGCGCAGCTCGCCGGCAAGACCCAACCCGACCTCTTCTACGCCTACTTCACGGACCTGGGCCAGGCGCTCGACGCCGGCGCGGTCGAGGACATCAGCGCGTACGTCAACGAGACGACCGTCCCGGCCCTGAAGGACATCGACCCCTCGGTGCTCGACACCCTCAGGAGCGAGGGCAAGCTCTACGGCCTCCCGGTCACCAACTACAAGATGGGCCTCATCTACAACCGCAAGCTCTTCACCCAGGCCGGTCTCGACCCCGACAAGCCGCCGACGACCTGGGCGGAGATCCGGACGGCCGCCCAGAAGATCTCCGCGCTCGGCAACGGCGTCAACGGCTACGGCGAGTACAGCGCGACCAACCAGGGCGGCTGGCACTTCACCGCCGAGCTGTACGGCCTCGGCGGCAGGATGACCGGTGACGACGGCAGGAAGGCCGCCTTCAACACCCCCGAGGGCAAGCAGGTCCTGCAGAACCTCCACGACATGCGCTGGACCGACGGCACGATGGGCGCCGCCCAGGGGCTCAAGTGGCCCGACCTGATGACCCAGACCTCCACCGACAAGCTCGGCATGTACATCGGGGCGCCGGACGACATCACGTACATGGTCCAGACCCTCAAGGGCAACTACGCCGACTACGGCATGGGTCCGATGCCAGGAGGCAGGGCCACCCTGCTCGGCGGCGACACCCGGCTCTTCAAGAAGGGGTCCACGCCCGACCAGATCAAGGCCGGCATCGCCTGGGTCACCTTCAAGTACCTGACCATGGGCAAGGGCCAGTTCGACTACGCCCGCAACAGGTCGGACAACCTGCCCGTCGGCATCCCTCAGCCCAACTTCTTCACCGGTTCGACCCTCGCGGCGGACAACGCGGCCAAGGCCGCCAGCGCAACCGTCCCGGTCCGGAACTACGCGCCCTACATCTCCGAGCAGGTCCCGGGAAAGACCGAGCCGGCCAACGCCCAGCAGCTCTACAAGGTCCTCGACAACGCGGTCTCCGCCGTGCTCACCGACCGGGGCGCCGACATCGACAAGCTGCTCGCCGACGCCGAGTCCCAGGCCAACAAGGTCCTGGCGAGCCTCGGTTAGCCGACGCGGGGGACAACCCGCCCCGGGCCTCAGCCGCCCACGGCCACGGCCACCCCGACGGACACACACGGATACGAAGACCGACCGACAAGCAGACCGACGGACATGCAGACCGGCGGACCGGGCACCGCCGACCCGCCCGACCCGCCGGTCCAGCCGGCACACCAGGAGCACCGATGGCCGGGACCATCTCCCCCTACAAGACCACCCGCCGGGCCAGTCGCATCCCGGCCGACCGCACGGGTGGCTCCGGAGGCCGCTCGTCCAAGCGTCCGGAACTCGGCCGGACCGTCCGCCGCAACGTCTCCGCCCACGGGTTCCTCTTCGGCGCCCTGGTGTGCTTCGGGTTCTTCACCTGGTACCCGATGGTCCGCGAAGTCGTCATGAGCTTCCAGAAGACCAGACGCGGAAAGACCACGTGGGTCGGGCTGGAGAACCTCGAACGGATCTTCGGCGACCCCGACTTCTGGACCGCCTGGCGCAACACCTTCCTCTTCACCGCGCTCGCGCTGCTCCTGGGCTTCGCGGTGCCGTTCTTCGTGGCCGTGCTCCTCAACGAGCTCCGGCACGCCAGGGCCTACCTGCGGATCCTGGTGTACATCCCGGTGATGATGCCGCCCGTCGCCGCGGTGCTGCTGTTCAAGTACTTCTACGACCCGGAGTACGGCCTCTTCAACTCGATCCTGACGACCCTCCACCTCCCCACCTCCGCCTGGCTCAACTCGCCGGACACCGCGATGGTCTCGGTGGTCGTCGCGGCCACCTGGATGAACATGGGCGGCGCCACCCTCATCTACCTGGCCGCCCTGCAGGGCATCCCCGGCGAGCTCTACGAGGCGGCCGACCTGGACGGCGCCGGCCTGTTCCGCAAGATCTGGCACGTCACCGTCCCGCAGACCAGGCTCATCCTCTCGCTCCTCCTGCTGCTGCAGATCGTCTCCACCATGCAGGTCTTCGTGGAGCCGTTCCTGCTCACCGGTGGGAACGGCCCGCAGAACTCCACGATGTCGGTCGTCTACCTGGTCTACGAGTACGCCTTCGACATGGGAGGCAACAACTACGGCGTCGCCTCCGCGATGGGCCTGGTCATGCTCGTGGTCCTCGCCGGCTTCTCGGCCCTGTACACGCGGCTCAGCCGCACCGACGACTAGGAAGGGCTCCGGCCATGGCAGCGAACGAACCCCGGACCCGGACGCTCGTCGCACAGACCCAGCTCGACCGACCGCTCGGGAAGGCCGTCTACCGGACGGTGCTCGTCCTCGTGGTCCTCGTCTTCACCGCCGTCTTCGTCGGCCCGCTCTACTGGCTGGTGACCGGCGGCCTCAAGAGCACCCAGGAGGTGATCCAGAGCCCGCCGACCCTCTTCCCGTCCGAGATCCACTGGGGCACCTACGCGGAGGCCTGGCGCCAGCTCAGGATGGGCCGCCTGCTGACCAACACCCTCTACTACGCGCTCGGGGCGCTCGCCTTCCAGCTGGTGTTCGACGTCGCCGCGGCCTACGCGCTCTCCAAGCTGCGGCCGATCCTCGGCAACGTGATCCTCGGCATGATGCTCGCGACCCTGATGGTCCCCTCCGCGGTCCTGATCGTGCCGCAGTACCTCACCGTGCTGGACCTCCCGCTGCTCCACCTCAACCTGGTCGGCACCCCGTGGGCGATCTGGCTGCCCACCGTCGCCAACGCCTTCAACATCTTCCTGTTGAAACGGTTCTTCGACTCCGTCCCGGAGGACCTGCTGGCCGCAGCCGCGATCGACGGCGCCTCACCGACCCGGGCCCTGTGGTCGATCGTGCTGCCGATGTCCCGACCGATCCTCGGCGTGGTCTCCATCTTCGCCGTGGTCGCGGTCTGGAAGGACTTCCTCTGGCCGATGCTGGTCCTGCCGGACCCGGCCGACCACACGCTCAACATCGGCATCCGCTCCCTCGCCACCGGCCTGCCGCAGAACGTCGTGATCGCCGCCCTGGCCATCGCCTCCGCACCGACGATCGTCTTCTTCCTGATCTTCCAGCGCAGCATCGTGTCCGGCCTGACCTCCGGCGGCCTCAAGGGCTGAGCGCCCCGCCCGGAAGCGGTCGACCACCACGCCCCTCCCGTCCGGTCGAAAGGACCCCCCCACCGTGGGACAGAACTCCAGCCGCCAGCCCGAGCACCCGGCCTGGTGGCGCGACGCGGCGATCTACCAGGTCTACCCGCGCAGCTTCGCCGACGGCAACGGCGACGGCACCGGGGATCTCGCCGGGGTCCGGTCCCGCCTCCCGTACCTCGCCGAACTCGGCGTCGACGCCATCTGGGTCAACCCCTGGTACCCGTCCCCGATGGCGGACGGCGGCTACGACGTCGCCGACTACCGCGACGTGGACCCGCTGTTCGGCACCCTGGAGGACGCCGAGAACCTGATCACCGAGGCGCTCGCTCACGGCATCCGCACCATCGTCGACATCGTCCCCAACCATGTCTCCGCCGAGCACCCGTGGTTCAGGCGGGCCCTCGCCGCCGTCCCCGGCAGCCCCGAGCGCGAGCTGTTCCACTTCCGCCCCGGCCGCGGCCCGGACGGCGAACTGCCGCCCAACGACTGGGAGTCCGAGTTCGGCGGCTGCCCCTGGACCAGGACCACCGACCCGGACGGAACGCCCGGCGAGTGGTACCTGCACCTCTTCGCCAGCCAGCAGCCCGACCTCAACTGGGCCCACCCGCAGGTCCGCAGCGAGCACGTGTCGATTCTGCGCTTCTGGTTCGACCGCGGAGCCGCCGGCGTCCGCATCGACTCCGCGGCCCTCCTCGTCAAGGACCCCGAACTGCCCGACTTCCGCAAGGGGGTGGACCCCCATCCCTTCACCGACCGCGAGGAGCTGCACGAGATCTACCGGTCCTGGCGCAGGATCGCCGACTCCTACCCGGGCGAGCGCATCCTCGTCGGGGAGGTGTGGCTGCCCGACGCCGAGAGGTTCACCCGCTACCTGCGCCGCGACGAGCTGCACACCGCGTTCAACTTCGACTTCCTGGCCCGCCCGTGGGAGCCGGAGGCGCTGCGCGAGTCCATCGACTCCACCCTCGCCCTGCACGCCCCGGCCGGGGCCCCCGCGACCTGGGTCCTCTGCAACCACGACGTCACCCGCACGGTGACCCGCTACGGTCGCAGGGACACCCGTTTCGACTTCGCGGCCAAGGCCTTCGGAACCCCCACCGACGTCGCCCTCGGCCTGCGCCGGGCCCGCGCCGCCGCGCTGCTCTCCCTCGCCCTGCCGGGTGCCGTCTACCTCTTCCAGGGCGAGGAGCTCGGCCTGCCCGAGGTGGAGGACCTCCCGATCGATCGTCTCCAGGACCCGATGCACCTGCGCTCCGGCGGCACCGACCCCGGCCGGGACGGCTGCCGCGTCCCGCTCCCGTGGTCCGGCCCCCTCCCGCCGTACGGCTTCTCGCCGGCGGGCACCGAACCGTGGCTGCCGCAGCCGGAGGGCTGGGCCGCGCTGACGGTGGAGGCGCAGAGCGCCGACCCGGACTCCGTGCTGTCGCTGTACCGCGCCGCGCTCCGGATCCGCCGGGGATCGCCCGGTCTGCGCGGCGACAAGTTCGAGTGGCTGCCCGGCGACCGCGGCGTCCTCGCCTTCCGCCGAGGCGCCGAGTTCGCCTGCGTCGTCAACCTCTCCCCGGCGCCCGTCGTCCTGCCCGCGCACGACACCGTCCTGCTCACCAGTCGGCCGCTCGACGGAAACCTCCTTCCCGTGGACGCCGCGGCCTGGCTGCGGTCGCGGTGACGGCCCGCCATCACCGGGCCCTCCCTCGCGGATCCTGCCGGGCGCAGGATCCGACCGAAAAGGGCTGAAGCGGTCGGCCGGCCACGGCCGCCCCTGCGCTCCCCTGCGCTCCCTGCCCTCCCCGGCGGCGCCGGCCGGTCCGGTGCCGTCGCCCGTCCTGAGCTCGTCGGCCCTCCCCGGAGGATCCAGATGATGTCGGCTCGGTCACCGCCCCCTCTCGCCAGGCCCCTCCGCGACGCCCGCCCGGACCGCCCCGCCGGTCGGGGCCGCGGCACGCACGCGCCCACTCCCTCCCGGAGAGGCTCCGCTTTCCGGGCCTGTCCGCCCCCCACCTGTCATCCTGATGAGATCCAGAGGACTCCCGTGAGATCGACAGCTCCGATTTCCCGACTCGTGGCAGGGCTGGCCTCGGCCTGCCTGCTGCTCGTCGCCGGCCCGTTACTGCCCGCCCGGGCCGTCGGCGGCCCCGACCTGGCCGCCGGCAAGCCGGCCGCCGCCGGCAGCGCCACCGCCGGCCGAGGCGCCGCCTTCGTCAACGACGGCGACCAGAACACCTACTGGGAGAGCGCCGGCACCGCCCTCCCGCAGTGGGTCCAGGTCGACCTCGGCAGCACCACCGCCGTCGACGAGGTGGTGCTCAAGCTCCCCGCGAGCTGGGGTGCCCGCACCGAGACGCTCGCCGTTCAGGGCAGCACCGACGGCACCGCCTTCTCCACCCTCACCGCCTCGGCCCCGTACTCCTTCGAACCGGGCGCCGGCAACACGGTGAGGATCGGCTTCCCGTCGACCGGTACCCGCTTCGTCCGGGTGGACATATCCGCCAACACCGGCTGGCCGGCCGCGCAGATCTCCGAGCTGGAGGTGCACGGCACCACCGGCTCCAGCGCCAACCTGGCCCGCGGCCGGGCCTTCACGGCCGGCAGCAGTTCGGGCGGCTACGGCGCGGGCAACGTCGACGACGGCAACCAGGGAAGCTACTGGGAGAGCGCGAGCAACGCGCTCCCGCAGTGGATCCAGGTCGACCTCGGGACGGCGGTCGCCGTCAGCCGGCTGGTCCTGAAGCTGCCGACGGGCTGGGAGCGGCGGACCCAGACCCTCGTCGTGCAGACCAGTACCGACGGCAGCACCTTCACCGACCGGGTCGCGTCCGCCGACTACGTCTTCGACCCGGCCACCGGCAACACGGTGACGGTGGACACCGGCACCACCACGGCCCGGTACGTCCGGCTGAAGGTCACCGCCAACACCGGCTGGCCGGCCGCCCAGCTCGCGGAGTTCGAGGTGTACGGCCCGGTGACCGGGGACACCCGGGCGCCGTCCGCGCCCGCGAACCTGACGTACACCCAGCCGTCCTCCGGGCAGGTCCGGCTGGCCTGGAGCGCGGCGAGCGACAACACCGGGGTCACCGGCTACGACGTCTACGCCGACAACGCCCTGGTCAGCAGTGTCGCGGGAAACGTGCTGACGTACACCGACAGCCGGGCCGACGGCGCCACCGTCTCGTACTACGTGAAGGCCAGGGACGCGGCCGGCAACCAGTCGGCCGCCAGCAACACCGTGACCCGCACGGGCGCCCCCGGGGACACCCAGGCGCCGTCCGCGCCGACGAACCTGACGTACACCCGGCCGACCTCCGGGCAGGTCCGACTGGCCTGGGGCGCGGGCGCCGACAACGTCGCGGTCACCGGGTACGAGGTCTTCGCCGACGGCGCGTTGCAGGCCGAGGTGGCCGGCAACGTGCTGACGTACACCGACAGCCGGGCCGACGGCGCCACGGTGTCGTACTACGTGAAGGCCAGGGACGCGGCCGGCAACCGCTCCGAGGCGAGCAACACCGTCGTCCGGACCGGCAACGACGGTGGCGGTGGCACCAACCTGGCCGGGGGCAAGCCGATCACGGCCGACTCCAGCATCTACACCTTCGTCGCGGCGAACGCCAACGACGACGACGTGACCACCTACTGGGAGGGCGCGGGCGGCAGCTACCCCAATGAGCTGACCACGCGGCTGGGTTCCAACGCGACCGTCGGTTCGGTGGTGCTGAAGCTCGACCCGGCCGCGGCCTGGGCCACCCGCACCCAGACCGTGGAGGTACTCGGCCGGGAGCAGAACGCGACTGGATTCACCAGCCTGGTGGCCGCGAAGCCCTACACGTTCTCCCCGGCCTCGGGCAACACGGTGACGATCCCGCTGACGGCCACCGCGGCCGACGTCCGGCTGCGGATCACCGCCAACTCCGGTGCCGGAGCCGGGCAGATCGCGGAGTTCCAGGTGATCGGCACCCCGGCGCCCAACCCCGACCTCACGGTCACCGCGGTCTCGGCCTCTCCGGCCGCTCCGGTGGAGACCGACCCGCTCACGCTCTCGGCGACGGTCAGGAACGCCGGCACGGCCGCCTCCGCCGCCACCGCCGTCGACCTCTACCTGGGCGGTGCCAAGGCCGGCACCGCCCAGCTCGGCCCGCTGGCCGCCGGTGCCTCCGCGACCGTCTCGGTCCCGACGGGCCCGCAGAACGCGGGCAGCTACCAGCTGCGAGCCGAGGCCGACCCGGCCGGCGCCGTCGTCGAACGGGACGAGACCAACAACGCCCACACCGCGCCGGCCCCGCTGGTGGTGAGTCAGGTCGCCGGTTCCGACCTGGTCGCCGCGCCCGTCAGCTGGACCCCGGGCAACCCGGCGAGCGGCAACGAGGTCACGTTCTCGGTGGCGGTCAAGAACCAGGGCACGACCGCCTCGGCGGGCGGCGCCCACGGCATCGGCCTGACGGTGACCGACGCCACCGGTGCGGTCGTCAGGACCCTGACCGGCAGCCACACCGGCGTCATCGCGCCCGGTGCCACCGGCGCCCCGGTGAACCTGGGCAGTTGGACGGCGGGCAACGGCCGGTACACCGTGAGGACGGTCATCGCCACCGACGCCAACGAACTGCCGGTCAAGCAGGCGAACAACACCTCCACCCAGTCGCTGTTCGTCGGCCGCGGCGCCAACCTGCCGTTCGACACCTACGAGGCCGAGGACGGCGTGCTGGCCGGCGGCGCCGCGGTGGTCGGGCCCAACCGGACCGTCGGCGACCTCGCGGGCGAGGCCTCCGGCCGCAAGGCCGTCACCCTGAACACGACCGGCGCCTCGGTCGAGTTCACCACCAAGGCGCCGACCAACACCCTGGTGACCCGCTTCTCAATCCCGGACGCGCCGGGCGGCGACGGCATCGACGCGAAACTCGACGTCTACGTCGACGGGGTCTTCCTCAAGGCCCTCGACCTCACCTCCAAGTACTCCTGGCTGTACGGCAGCGAGACCGGTCCGGGCAACTCGCCCGGCGCCGGCGGCCCCCGGCACGTCTACGACGAGGCGAACCTGCTGCTCGGCACCACCCTCCCGGCCGGCAGCAGGATCAAGCTGCAGAAGGACGCCGGCAACAGCACCACGTACGCCATCGACTTCGTCAGCCTGGAGCAGGCGACCCAGCTCCCCAACCCCGACCCGGCCCGGTACGCGGTGCCGACCGGCTTCACCCACGGCGATGTGCAGGCGGCTCTGGACCGGGTCCGGATGGACACCACCGGCGCCCTGGTGGGCGTCTACCTCCCGAGGGGGGACTACCAGACCGCCAGCAAGTTCCAGGTCTACGGCAAGGCGGTGAGGGTGGTCGGCGCGGGCCCCTGGTTCACCCGGTTCCACGCCCCGTCCTCGCAGTCCAACACCGACGTCGGCTTCCGGGCCGACGCCTCGGCCAACGGCTCGACCTTCACCGGCTTCGCCTACTTCGGCAACTACACCTCCCGCATCGACGGCCCCGGCAAGGTCTTCGACTTCGCCAACGTCGCCGACATCACCATCGACGACATCTGGACCGAGCACGTGGTCTGCCTGTACTGGGGCGCCAACACGGACCGGATGAAGATCACCAACTCCCGGATCCGCAACACCTTCGCCGACGGCGTCAACATGACCAACGGCTCGACCGACAACCTGGTCTCCAACAACGAGGCCCGAGCCACCGGGGACGACTCCTTCGCGCTGTTCTCGGCGATCGACGCGGGCGGGGCGGACGAGAAGAACAACGTCTTCGAGAACCTGACCTCGATCCTGACCTGGCGGGCCGCCGGCGTCGCGGTCTACGGCGGGTACGCCAACACCTTCCGCAACATCTACATCGCGGACACCCTGGTCTACTCGGGGATCACCATCTCCTCGCTGGACTTCGGGTACCCGATGAACGGCTTCGGCGCCTCGCCGACGACCGATCTGAAGAACATCTCCGTCGTCCGGGCCGGCGGCCGCTTCTGGGGGGCGCAGGTCTTCCCGGCGATCTGGGTGTTCTCGGCCTCGAAGGTGTTCCAGGGCATCAGGGTCACCGACGTGGACATCGTGGACCCGACGTACAGCGGCATCATGTTCCAGACCAACTACGTGGGCGGTCAGCCGCAGTTCCCGGTCGCCGACACGGTGTTCAGCAACATCTCGATCTCCGGTGCGCGGCGCAGCGGTGACGCCTCCGACGCCAGGTCCGGTATCGGCGTCTGGGCCAACGAGCTGCCCGAACCGGGGCAGGGCCCGGCGGTCGGTTCGGTGACCTTCGACCACCTGCGGTTCAGCGACAACCACCAGAACATCCGCAACACCACCTCGACGTTCACCATCAAGGTCAACCCGTAGGGAGGGGAACCTCCCGGTGACGGGTGGTTCCGTACCGCCGGGAGGTCTCCGACCTCCCGGCGGTCGTTGCGTTCCGGCGCGGCGTCCCACCTGGCATACCGGGCTCAGGGCTTGCGGGGTTCGGCAAGCGACGTGCGGTTCCTGTCCGATCGACCGTTGGAATTTGCGTCTTCGTCGCAAGACCATGCAACTTCCTTGCGTGGCGGAGCTAGAATGGCCGCATGACACGACGACTGGCCCAGGTGGCGAAGAAGGTCGGGGTCAGCGAGGCCACGGTCAGCCGGGTGCTGAACGAGAAGCCCGGCGTCTCGGAGACGACCAGGGCGGCGGTGCTGACGGCGCTGGACGTGCTGGGATACGAGCGCCCCACCCAACTGCGTGGTGAGCGGGCGCGGTTGGTGGGCATGGTGATGCCGGAGCTGCAGAACCCGATCTTCCCGGCCTTCGCCGAGGCGGTGGGCGGCGCGCTGGCCGGGCAGGGATTCACCCCGGTGCTGTGCACGCAGTCCGCGGGCGGGATCTCGGAGGCGGATTACGTGGACCTGCTGCTGGCCCAGCAGGTGTCGGGGGTGGTGTTCTTCGGTGGTCTGTACGCGCAGGCCGACGCCGCCCACGACCACTACGAGCGGTTGGCGGAGCGCAGTCTGCCGACGGTGCTGCTGAACGCGGCGATCGAGGGCCTGGACTTCGCGCGGGTCTCCTGTGACGACGCGGTGGCCGTGGAGCAGGCGATGGGGCACCTGCGGCAGCTCGGTCACCGCAGGATCGGCCTGGTACTGGGGCCGGCGGACCACGTGCCGTCCCAGCGGAAGTTGGACGCGGCGCGGCGGGCCGCGGCCTCGGCGGGCCTGGAGCTGCCGGACAGCCACGTCAAGCGCGCGCTGTTCACCCTGGAGGGGGGCCAGGCGGCCACCACGCGGCTGCTGGGCGAGGGGGTGACCGGGATCGTCTGTGCCAGTGACCCGCTGGCGTTGGGCGCGGTGCGGGCGGTGCGCCGGGCGGGCCTGTCGGTGCCCGGCGACGTGTCGGTGATCGGCTACGACGACTCCTCGTTCATGACCTGCACCGATCCGCCGCTGACCACGGTGCGCCAGCCGATCGAGGCGATGGGCCGGGCGGCCGTGGACCTCCTGGCGGGGGAGATCGCGGGCGCGAGGATCACCCACGACGAGCTGCTGTTCGAGCCGGAGCTGGTCGTGCGCAGCTCCACCGGGCCGGCCCCCGCCGCCGGCTGACCGCACGCGGCCCTACACAGCCCCACGCGGCCGCAGGCCCCGCCGTTCCGGTCCATCGGAAC
>NZ_JBHXKE010000053.1:0-42179 GCF_042722765.1 Kitasatospora sp. NPDC058406 | reverse complement strand
GGTGCGCGCCCGGGGCGGCCCACACCCACCGGCTCGCCCCTGCGCGAGCCCGAGGGCCCTTCCGGCGTTTCCGGGTCCGCAGGCGCGCGCCGGGCGCGGCGCGACGGGCCCGTAGCGGTCAGTGCGGGATGGCGGAGATCAGCTCGGAGGCGCCCTGCCGCTTGAGGGCGAGGGCGGTCGCCGTGCCGAGGTCCTCCGGGCTCAGCGAGCCGGCCCACTCGTGGGCGTCCAGGATCTGCTTGCCGTCCGGGGTGAAGACCCGCCCACGCAGCGAGAGGCGGCCGTCCGGCTCGGCCTTGGCGTAGCCGGCGATCGGCGAGTTGCAGTGGCCCTGCAGCACGTGCAGGAACATCCGCTCGGCGCTCGCCTCGCGCCAGGTCGGGTGGTCACCGAGGCCGGCAACGGCGTCGATGGTGGCGGTGTCCTCGACGCGGCACTGGAGGGCCAGGATGCCGGCGCCGATCGGCGGGCACATCGTCTCGATCGGCAGGACCTCGCTGATCCGGGCCTCCTCGCCGATCCGCTCCAGGCCGGAGAGCGCGAGCAGCAGCGCGTCCGCCTCCCCCGCCTCCAGCTTGGCCAGCCGGCTGTTGGCGTTGCCGCGGATCGGCACGCACGCCAGGTGCGGGTGCGAGGCGGCGAGCTGGGCCCGGCGGCGGACCGAGGAGGTGCCGATCCGGGTGCCGGGCGGCAGCTCGTCCAGGGTGAGGTCGCCGGGGTGGACGAGCGCGTCGCGGATGTCGTCGCGCCGCAGGTAGGCGGCGAACACCGTGCCGGCCGGCAGCGGGCGGTCGGCCGGCACGTCCTTCAGGCAGTGCACGGCGAGATCCGCCTCGCCGGCGAGCAGTGCCTCGTCCACCTCCTTGGTGAACGCGCCCTTGCCGCCGAGCCGGGCCAGGTCGCCCATCCACCGGTCGCCGGAGGTGGTCACCGGCACCACCTCGGTACGCAGCCCCGGGTGCAGGACGGCGAGTTCGGCCCGGACCCGCTCGACCTGGGCGAGCGCCATGGGCGAGGAGCGGGAGACGATGCGGATCAACTCTGCGGTGGTCATGGTCGGATGATAGGTCGTCAGACCGGAAGGGCCGGCGACGGGTCACCCGGACGGCGGCCACCCGCCGTGGCGGGGGCGGGCGCCCGGGTGATGAGGTACTCGGCCACCACCAGGTTGATCAGCCAGCACGTCCAGGAGGCGGCCGCGTACGCCTGGTCGAACGGGACGCCGAGGGCGTCCATCACGACGAGCCAGACCCGCAGGGTCGCCCCGGCGAAGATCAGCGCGTAGGAGCGGGTCATCCAGGCACGGTGGCGGGCTATCTCGCCGCGCCGGACGGCCCGCCAGGCGATGGCCGTGGAGAGCAGCAGCAGGGCGTCCAGCATCCCGAAGCCGATCGGCGCGATCGGGCCGACCAGGGCCCTCGGCACCAGCACGAGACCCCCCGCGGCGGTCACCAGGACGGTGACCAGGTAGACCCCGCCGATCGTCCGGTGCAGGCCGGGGCGGCGGGCCCGCAGCCGGGGCAGGAACTGCCAGGGGCCGAGCAGGATCGCCAGCACGCCGCCGCCGACGTGCAGGGCGAGCGGGAGCCGGTTGGCCAGGTAGACCGCCCGCTGCTCCTCCAGGAAGACCTCGGGGTCGAGGGTGAGGTAGCGGGAGGTGAGGAGGGCGGTGGCGGCGGCCAGCGCGGTGACCGCGAACCAGCCGGCCCGGCGGGCCCGGCCGGTGGAGGCGCGGCGCGAGGTCCGGGTGGCGGCGGGCGCACCGGCGGGGGCGGGCGGCGCGACCGTCGGTGCGGACGGCGCGGGGGTGCCGGTCGGGGCACGGGAGTCCGGATCGTTCATGCCCCGGACGGTACGGAGCCGGGGCGGTCGGGCGCGTCCACCCCTCGGGGTGGCCCGGCCTGCTCCGGGCGGGTGACCGGCGCGCCCCCGGAGGTGGTACCGGAGGGCGCCGCACCGCCGGACGGTCGGCGCCGGAATACCCCAGCAGGGCGATGCGCGGCCCGGCCGGCCACCGCTACCGTACGGCCCGTGCGCCCGCACCCCCGCGCGGCGGTCACCGCCCTCACCCGGGAGCCGCCATGAGCCCTCCGTCCGCGATCCGGCCGGTCAGGATGATCCGGACGAGCCCGCTGAAGCGGATGAGCCGACTGGTCCCGCCGGTGTGGACGGGCCCGGCCGACCGGGCGGGCCGGGCGGGCCCGCTGGGCCGGACGAACTGGACCAGCCCCCGGGACGCCGTCCTGGCGGGCGTGTTCCTGATCGCCATGTCCGTCGACCGGATCGAGGCGGCCGACGGACTGCACACCGGTCTGCCCCTCGCGCTGGCGCTGAGCGCGGTCGCGGCCGGTGCGCTGGCCGTCCGGCGGACCCTGCCGCTGGCCGGCTACCTGGTGGGCTCGGCGGCGCTCTCGGCGGAGGCGCTGTTCGTCCTGCCCAGCGCCGTCTCGCCGTACGCCAACCTGGTCGGCCTCTACTCGATCGGCCTGTACGCGACGCGCCGCCGCGCCTGGTTCGGCCCCTTCGCCGCCCTGCTCGGCATGGCCGCCTACTTCGCGGACCTCGCCCACACCTACCCCGTCATCCCGACCGGCGTCCTCTTCCTGTGGCTGCTCGGCTGGGCCGTCGGCTACGGCACGGCCCGGCGGGTCGAGGAGCGGGGCGCCGCCCGGCTGCGGCTGCGCCAGCAGGTCGTGGCCGAGGAGCGGGCCCGGCTCGCCCGCGAACTGCACGACCTGGTCGGCCACACCCTGAACGTCCTCCTGATCCAGGCCGGCGCCGCCCGACGGCTGCTCGACCGGGAGCCGGAGCGCACCCGCGAGCTGCTGTCCGGGATGGAGCACAGCGGCCGCGAGGCGCTGGACGACCTCGACCGGGTCCTCGGGCTGCTGCGGCGCGGTGCCGAGGCGCCCGGGGGCCCCGCCCTGCAGCCGGGCCTGGCCGACCTGGACCGGCTCACCGGGCGGCTCGAACAGGCCGGCCTGCGGGTGAGCGTGCGGGTCGACCGGGGCGCCGACCGGGTGCCGCGGAGCCTCGACGTGTCGGCGTACCGGATCGTCCAGGAGGCGCTCACCAACACCGTCAAGCACGCCCGGGCCCGGACCGCCTCGGTCACCGTCCGGTGCACCGGTGGCTCGCTCGACATCGAGGTGAGCGACGACGGCCGGGGCTCCGACGCCGGGTACACACCCGGCCGGGGGCTGCTGGGCATCGCCGAGCGGGTCTCGATGCTCGGCGGCAGCGTGGAGCACGAGCGCGGCGAGCAGGGCGGCTTCCGGCTCCGCGCCGTGCTCCCGATCCCGTGAACATCCGGGTCGTCGTGGCGGACGACGACGCACTGCTGCGCGCGGGGGTGGCCCTCGTGCTGGAGACCGACGACCGGATCGAGGTGGTCGGCCACGCCGCGGACGGCCTGCGGGCGGTGGAGCTCTGCCGCGAACTGGTGCCGGACGTCGTCCTGATGGACGTCCGGATGCCCGGCATCGACGGGGTGGAGGCGACCCGGCGGATCACCGCCGCCGGACTGTCGACCCGGGTGCTGGTGCTGACCACCTTCCACCACGACGACTACGTGTGGGGCGCGCTGCGGGCGGGAGCGGGCGGCTTCCTCCTCAAGCGGGCCTCGGCCGAGCGGCTCATCGACGCGGTGCACACGCTCGCCGGGGGCGAGTCGGTGCTCGACCCCGCGGTCACCCGGGACCTGGTGGCGCAGGTGGTCGGCCGCGTCGCGGACCGGCCTCCGCCGTCGCCGGAGGACACCCGGCTCGCCCAGCTGACGGCGCGCGAGCGGGAGGTGCTGCGGCTGGCGGCGGAGGGGCGGTCCAACCGGGAGATCGCCACGCTGCTCGTCCTCGCCGAGTCGACGGTGAAGACGCACATGAAGCGGATCCTCACGAAGATCGACGCCCGGGACCGCGCCCAGGCGGTCGCCATCTCGTACCGGAGCGGACTGATGCCGCCCCGGGACGCGCTGGGCGGGTACTGACCCCGGGCCGGGCCCCGGCCCGGGTCCGTACGGCCCGGGGCGCGGTCAGGCCCGGCGGCGCGGTCAGGCCCTGTGGCTCGGTCAGGCCCTGTGGCTCGGTCAGGCCGGCGTGGTCCGGCGCGACGGGAAGGCGTGGGTGCGGGCGGCGAGGACGACCGCGAGGACGGGGAGCAGCAGGAGCAGCACGGCCCACGGGAAGGAGTCCGCGCCGAGCCCGTCGAGCAGCAGCCCGCCGGCCACGCCGCCGCCCGCCATGGCCGCGTTCCAGAGGGTGACCAGCATCGCCTGCGCGGCGTCCGCCTGCTCGCCGCCCGCGTCGCCCGCGGCGGTCTGCAGCAGGGTCGGGATGCCGCCCCAGCCGAGGCCCCACAGCACGGCCGCGGCGTAGACCGGGACGGCGCTGCCGGCCAGCACGCCGAGGACCGCCGCCGCGGCGGCGACCAGCAGGGTGGACGCGACGGTCAGGGCACGCAGTCGTCGGTGGATGTGCGCGCCGGTGAACCAGATGCTCACCAGCGAGGCGACGCCGAAGGCGAGCAGCACGGTGTCGGTGGCGCCGCCCATGCCGCGCCGGTCGAGGTAGGGGGCGACGTAGGTGTAGAGGACGGTGTGCGCGAGGACGAAGACGAAGGTCACGGCCAGGACCGGCGCCACCCCGGGGACGGCCAGGGCGCGCAGCACCGGGGCCCGTTCCGTCCGGGCCAGGCCGGGCCGCTCGGGGACGGTCGCGGCGATCCAGCCGGTCACGCCGACCGCGATCACGGTCATGACCAGGAACGACACCCACCAGCCGAGCACCCTGCCGAGGAAGGTCCCGGCAGGCACGCCCAGCGACAGGGCGAACGGGACGCCCGTCATCGCCACGGCGATGGCCCGGCCCTGGAGTTCGGGCGGCGCGAGCCGGCGGGCGTACCCGGCGAGCAGCGCCCAGGCGAGGCCGGCGGCGACCCCGGCGAGGAACCGGGCGGCCATGGTGAGCAGGTAGTCGGTGGAGAGGGCGGTGACGGTGTTGGCCACCGCGAACCCGGCCATGGCGGTGAGCAGCAGCCGGCGGCGCGGCCGGCCGGCGGTGGCCGCGGTCAGGGGGACGGCGGTGACGGCGGTCCCGAGGGCGTAGACGGTGACGGCCTGGCCCATGGCGGATTCGCCGACGCCGAGGTCGGCGCTCATCGCGGGCAGGACGCCCGCGGGCAGGGTTTCGGTGAGGGCCGTGACGAAGACGGCGGTGGCGAGGGCCAGCAGGGCGGGCAGGGGGAGTTTCCGCTGCTCGACGGCGGTGGGTCGGTCGGTGGTCCGCATGGCGGCTATGCTCGAACGCTCACACTGGTGTGAGGGTCAATCAGTCCCGGGGTGAGGTGGGGCACATGCGGATCGGCGAGCTGTCCGAGCGGACCGGGGCGTCCCGGCGGCTGCTGCGGTACTACGAGGAGCAGGGCCTGATCCTGGCCGAACGCTGCGCCAACGGCTACCGCGCCTACGACGAGCCGACCGTGGACCGGGTGCTGCAGATCCGGGGACTGCTCGACTCGGGGCTGCCGACCAGGATCATCAAGCAGATCCTGCCGTGCCTCGACAAGCCCCGGGCCATCCACTTCCCGGACGCCACGCCGGAGATGATCGCCACCCTGGAGCAGGAGCGGGACGGCATGAGCGAGCGGATCCGGTGCCTCACCCGCAACCGGGACGCGATCGCGGAGTATCTGGAGGCGGTCCGGGTGGACCGCTGAGCGGCGGGGGTGTCCCCGCCGCCCGGCGGCCGTCCGGTCAGCGGCGGAAGTAGGAGTCGAAGTTCTTCGAGAACTCCCGGCCCGCGAACTGGTCCCAGTTGATCGACCAGGTCATCAGGCCGCGCAGGCCGGGCTGGGCGCCGGCCTTCGGGACGTAGCTGCCGCAGTTGGTGAGCTTGGTGAGGCAGTCCAGCGCCTTGTTGACCTCGGCGGGGGCGACGTAGCCGTTGCCCGCGTTGGTGGTGGCCGGCATGCCGATGGCGATCTTGGAGGCCGGCAGCGGCGGGAAGACGTTGTTCGCGTTGCCCGCCACCGGGAAGCCCTTGAGCAGCAGGTCGGTCATCGCGACGTGGAAGTCCGCGCCGCCCATCGAGTGGTACTGGTTGTCCAGGCCCATGATGGAGCCGGAGTTGTAGTCCTGGACGTGGAGCAGGGTGAGGTCGTCGCGCAGGGCGTGGATCACCGGCAGGTAGGCGCCGGCGCGCGGGTCCTGGCCGCCCCAGGGGCCCGATCCGTAGTACTGGTAGCCGAGCTGGACGAAGAACGTCTCCGGGGCCATGGTCAGCACGAAGTTCGGACCGTACTTGGCCTTCAGCGTCTTGATCGCGGAGATCAGGTTGACGACGACCGGGCTGGTCGGGTTCTTGAAGTCGGTGTCGCCGGTCTGGAGCGACAGCGAGTGGCCCTCGAAGTCGATGTCCAGGCCGTCCAGGCCCCACTTGTCGATGATCGCCGAGACGGAGCTGACGAAGGTGTCCCGGGCGGCCGCGGTGGTGAGCTGGACCTGGCCGTTCTGGCCGCCGATCGAGATCAGCACCTTCTTGCCCTTGGCGCGCTTCGCGGCGATGGCGGCCTTGAAGTCGGCGTCGGACTCGACGGTCGGGCAGTCGGCGACCGAGCACCGGTTGAACCGGATGTCGCCGGAGGTGACGGAGGTCGGCTCGCCGAAGGAGAGGTTGATGAAGTCCCACGAGTCCGGGATGTCGGCGACCTTCGTGTAGCCGGCGCCGTTGGCGAAGCTGGCGTGCAGGTAGCCGACCAGGGCCTTGCCGCCGGGCTGCGTGGTCGGCGTGACCGTGGGCGTCACGGTCGGCGTCACGGTCGGGGTGACGGTGGGCGTCACCGTCGGCGTCACGGTCGGGGTGACGGTCGGTGTCGCGGTGGGCGTGACGGTCGGGCTGGGAGCGCCCGGGCCGTCCAGCGACACGTCGTCGGCGTAGTACGTGCCCTGCCCGTACCAGCCGTGCGTGTAGACGGTGGCGCTGGTCTGGTTGGCGCCGGTGGTGAAGCTGACGCTGAGCTTCTGGTACGCACCGCCGGTGGCGGGCGTCCAGGTGGAGGTGCCGCCGTCCACGCCGAGGTAGACGTACGAGCCCTTCAGGTACGCGCTGAGCGTGTAGGTGGTGTTGGGCGCGACCGTGACGGTCTGCGCGCAGCGGGCGGTGTCGCTCGCCGAGGCGGCTGCCGCCAGGGCGTAACTGCCGCCGTGGGACTGGCCGGTGACGACGCTGCCGGAGGCCGCGGAGCAGCTCCACGGGCCGACGGCGCCGCTCTCGAAGCCGCCGTTGACCAGGAACTCGCCGGCGGAGGCGGAGGGCGCGAGGCCCAGGGTGAGGCCGACCATGGTGGCGGCGGCGACGGCGGACGCGGTACCGGCGGCCAGCAGCGTGCGCGGGCGGCGGCGGACGGCGGGCACGACGGGTACGGGGGATCTGCGCATGTGGGGGACTCTCCTCGCGGAGGCGCGGGCGTGGGGGTCGTCCGGGGCAGGCCGGAACGCGCGCAGACGGTGGGGGAACGGCGCGGCCAGGCATACCAGTTGGACTAGACCACTGAAGTGGATGCGGCGGTTCGGTGTCAATGGTCCAGACCGGTTCCGGCCCCCGCCACGGCCCGGACACCGGCCCGGAGAGGGCCCCGGCACCGGCCCGGAGAGGGCCCCGCCACGGCCCCGTCACCGGCCCGCCCGGACCGCCCCCGGTTGCCGGACGTGACACCCCGTCGAAGCATGGAGGAGTGACGTCACCCGGTTACCTCCGCCACCCCCACCTGCGCGGGAACCTGCTGACCTTCACCGCCGAGGACGACGTCTGGCTCGCACCGCTCGGCGACGACGCCGCCACCGGCCGCGCCTGGCGGGTCAGCTGCGACCGCACCCGGGTCAGCCACCCCCGCCTCTCCCCCGACGGCCGCACCCTCGCCTGGACCGGCTGGTACAGCCTGACCCCCGAGGTGTGGACCGCACCCGTCGACGGCGGCGAGGCCCACCGGCTCACCCACTGGGGCAGCCAGGACACCCGGCTGCGCGGCTGGCTGCCGGACGGCGAGCTGCTCGCCGTCACCTCGTACCACGAGCCCTTCGGCCACTACACCTGGGCGCACGCCCTGCCCGCCGACGGCGGACCCGGTCGCCGGATGCCCTGGGGGCCGGTCGGCGACGCCCAGGTCGGCCCCGCCCACACCGTGCTCCTCACCGGCTCCGCCCCGCACGAACCGGCCGCCTGGAAGCGCTACCGGGGCGGCGCCACCGGCCGGCTCTGGGTGGACGGCGAACGCCTCCTGGAGGGCCACCCCGGCCACCTCGCCTCGCCGATGCCGGTCACCTCGGCGGACGGCGACCGGATCGCCTTCCTCTCCGACCACGAGGGCATCGGCAACCTCTACTCCTGCCGCCCCGACGGCACCGACCTGCGCCGGCACACCGACCACGCCTCCTACTACGCCCGCGAGGCCGCCGGCGACGGCACCCGGATCGTCTACCAGCACGCCGGCGACCTCTGGCTGCTGGACAGCCTCGACGCCCCCGCCCCGCGCCGGCTGCGCGTCCCGCTCGGCGGCGCCCGGGCCGGCCGACGGCCCTACCAGGTGAACGCCGCCTCGCACGTCAAGGACCTCGCCTGCGACCAGACCGGCCGGGCCGGGGTGATCACCGTCCGCGGCAGCCAGTACTGGCTCACCCACCGCGACGGGCCCGCCCGGGCCCTCGCCGACACGCCCGGCGTACGCACCCGGCTGCCGGTCGTCCTCGGCCACACCGGCGAGGCCGCCTGGATCACCGACGCCCGCGGCGAGGACGCGGTCGAGATCGTGCCGCTGCCCGGCCACGAGCAGGCCCCCGGACAGCGCGGCCACCGGGTGCTCGCCGACGGCCGGCTCGGCCGCGTCCTGGAACTCACCGCCTCCCCCGACGGCACCCACCTCGCCGCCGTCGCCTCCGACGGGCGGCTCCTGCTGCTCGCCACCGCCGACGGCACCGTCCGCGAGGTCGCGGCCTCCGGCCACGGCCCGGTCGCCGGCGCCCGGTTCTCCCCCGACTCGCACTGGCTCGCCTGGTCCCAGCCGGCCGCCGGCCGCTCACTGCGCCGCATCCGGCTCACCCGCACCGACGGGCCCGCGCCCGTCACCGACGTCACGGACGGCCGGTTCGAGGACGAGCAGCCGGTCTTCACCCGGGACGGCCGCTACCTGGCCTTCCTCTCCTGGCGCGGCTTCGACCCCGTGCACGACGTGCACACCGGCGACCTCTCCTTCCCGCTCGGCTGCCGTCCCTACCTCGTGCCGCTCGCCGCCGACACGCCGTCCCCGTTCGCGGCCCCCGCCGAGGACGGCGCCCCGCGCGGCGACGGCGGCGGCGACGGCGCCGTGCACGTCGATCCCGCGGGCATCGGCGAGCGGCTGGTCCCCTTCCCTGTGCTGGCCTCCAAGTACTCGGCCACCGACAGCGTCCGGGGCGGGCTGGTCTGGCTGCGCTGGCCGATCTCCGGCACCCTCGGGCAGACCTTCACCAACCCCGACGACACCTCCGGCCGCCCCTCCCTGGAGTACTTCGACCTGGCCCGCGGCACCCGCACCACCCTCGCCGACCGGCTCGACGGCTACGCCGTCTCCGGGGACGGCGGGTCGGTCGCCGTCTACTCGTCCGGCACCCTGCGGATCCTCCCGGTGGCCGCCCCCACCGCCGCCACCAGCGTCGATCTGCGCCGGATCACCCACACCGTGCGGCCGGCCGCCGAGTGGCGGCAGTCCTACGCGGAGGCCGCCCGGATCGTCCGCGACCAGTTCTGGGACGCCGGGATGTCCGGGCTGGACTGGCCGGCCCTGGTCGCCCAGTACGAGCCGCTGCTGGACCGCATCGCCGGCCCCGACGACTTCGCCGACCTGCTGCGCGAACTCCTCGGCGAACTCGGCACCTCGCACGCCTACGTCACCGCCTCCCGGCGCGGCGAGGGGCCGTCCCTCGCCCAGCAGCCGCTCGGCCTGCTCGCCGCCAACGCCCACCGCTCCCCCGACGGACACTGGCTGCTCGACCGCATCCTCCCCGGCGAGTCCTCCGACCCGCGCGCCCGCGCCCCGCTCGCCGCCCAGGGCGTGCACGACGGCGACGAGCTGCTCGCCGTGGCCGGCCGCCCGGTCGACCCGGTGCGCGGACCGCTCCCGCTGCTCGCCGGCACCGGCGGGACCATCGTGGAACTGACCCTGCGCGGCGGCGGGCCGGACGGCCAGGTGCGGCGGATCACCGTCACACCGCTCACCGACGAGCGCCCCGTCCGGTACCAGGACTGGGTGGCCAAACGACGCGCCCTGGTCCGCGAGTTCAGCGACAGCCGGTGCGGCTACCTGCACATCCCCGACCTCGGCGGCTCGGGCTGGGCCCAGTTCAACCGGGACCTGCGGCGCGAGCTCGACAAGCCCGCGCTCGTCCTCGACGTCCGCGGGAACGCCGGCGGCAACGTCTCGGAACTGGTGCTGGAGAAACTCACCCGGCGGGTACTCGCCTGGGACTTCAGCCGGGGCCGGGAGCCGGTCCGGTGGCCGCGCGACGCCCCGCGCGGGCCCGTCGTGGCACTCGCCGACGAGGCCACCAGCTCGGACGGCGACGTCATCATCGCGGCGATCAGGCTGCTCGGGCTCGGCCCGGTGGTCGGCAACCGGACCTGGGGCGGCGTGGTCGGCATGACCGGACGGCACACCCTCGGCGACGGGACGCAGATCTCGGTGCCGAAGAACGCCTCCTGGTTCACCGGCGGGCTCGGCTGGTCGGTGGAGAACCGCGGCGTCGAGCCGGACGTGCACGTGCTGCGCACCCCCCGGGACTGGGCCTCGGGCCGCTACCCCGAGCTGGTCATGGCGGTGCGGCTGGCGCTGGAGCTGCTGGACGACGTACCGGCCGCCGTCCCTCCTCCCGACGACACCCCCCGGCCGGACCTGCGGCGGCCCCCGCTGCCGCCCCGGGACCGGTGACGCGGACGGGGACGGGATTCGGGGGCGGTGACCCGGACGGCGGCGGGGACGCCGGGGACGGCAGGGGGACGTGACGGCAGCCGCCCGCCCGCCGGGGCGCCCGGCGGGCGGGCGCCCCGCGGCGGACCGGGCGGGGTCAGTCCCAGGGGTCGCCCTCGGCCGTCATGTTCTCGCGGGCCCGCTCCTCGGCCTCCCGCTCGCTGATCCCGGTCGACCGCCGGGCCTCGGACTCCCGGACCTCACGGGCCCGCTGGGTCTCGGCGTTGAAAGCGTCGGCCGCCTCGTCGTGGGCGAGCGCGGCGCGCTGGGCGGAGTCCGCCATCGCGGTGGTGTCCTGCTCGTGGCCCCCGCCGAGCGAGGACCTGTCCTCCCCTGCGGCGGCGTGCTCCTTGTGGCGGAACCTGTCGAAGATGCCCATGACTCCTCCTCCGGACGACTTCCGGGCTGCCCCCACTCTCACACCGGCACGCGACGGACGCATCCGCTGCGGAGACGGGCGGCGGGGTGCCGGGCCGGGCGGAACCCGTGGCCCGGGCGGAACCGGTGCCGTGCCCGTTCACCCGGCCGCCGATCATTGAGGCATGCGTGCCGCCCGCCTGATCCGCATGGCCTTCCTCGTCCAGTCGAACCCCGGCGTGACCGCCGCCACCCTCGCCCGTGAGCTGGAGGTCTCCGAGCGGACGGTGATCCGGGATGCCCAGGCCCTCCAGGAGGCCGGTGTCCCGGTCCGTTCGGAGCGTGGCCGGGTGGGCGGCTACCACCTGCCGCCGGGCTACCGGACCCGGCTCACCACGCTGCACCCCACCGAGGCGGAGACCCTCTTCCTGTCCGGCGTGCCCACGGCCCTGCGGGACCTCGGGCTGTCGGACGCGGCGAGCGCGGCCCGGCTGAAACTGACCGCCACCCTGCTCCCGTCGGTGCGCACGGCGGCCGAGTCCTCGGTACGCCGCTTCCACCTCGACGCCCCCGCCTGGTTCCGCGAGCCGGAGGCGCCGCGGCTCCTCCCGGAGCTGGCCCGCGCGGTGTGGTCCGACCGGACCGTGGAGCTGACGTACGCGCGGCCGGGCAGGGACGGCGCCCCGCCCGCCGCGGTGACCCGCGTGGTGGAGCCGTACGGGGTCGTCCTGAAAGCGGGCGTCTGGTACCTGGTGGGCCGCGTTCCGGGTGAGCCGGCCGACCGTGACCGTGACGGCGCCTGGCGTACCTACCGTGTCGACCGCGTCACGGCACTGGCCGCCGCTCCGGGCGCGGACGGGCCGTTCGTCCGTGACCCGGCCTTCGACCTGGCGGCGCACTGGGAGGCGCACTCGGCCGGGTTCGCCCGGGCGCTGCTGCGCGCCCGTGTCGCGGTGCGGCTGACCGCGTCGGGCCTGCGACGGCTGCCCGCCGTGGTGGACGAGGCGGCGGTCGAGGAGGCGCTGGCCTCGGCGACCGCGCCGGACGCCGCCGGGCGGGTCACACTCGACCTGCCGGCGGAGTCGGACGAGGTCGCGTTCGACCAGCTGTCCAGGCTGGGCGCGGAGGTGGAGGTGCTGGCCCCGGCGGGCCTGCGCGCCCGCTTTCGCGAGCGCGCGTCGGCCCTGGCCGCCCTGTACGGGGCACCCGAGCCCGAGGATCAGCGGTAGTCGTCGGGCGAGGCGTCCTTCCCGCCGTGGACGACGTCCTCGAAGTAGGCCCAGGCGTCCGGCCTGCTGCCGTCCACGTCCCGGACGTCGTAGGCCCTGGCGAGCTCCCCGCTGGAGGTGGACCTGCCGTTCCAGCGCGCGGCCCGGTCCGGGTCGGCGGCCAGCGCCGCGACCGTGCGCGCGAGGTAGTGCGGCGACTCGGCGATCGCGAAGGCCGGTTCCCGGGCGACGGCGTCGCGCCAGTTCTCCTCGCCGACCCCGAAGTGGGCGAGCATCTGCTCCGAGCGCAGGAAGCCCGGCGAGACCGCCACCGCCGTGCCCCCGTACTCGGCCAGTTCCTGGCCCAGCCCGAAGGCCAGGCGGATCGGGGCGTTCTTGGCCAGGTCGTAGTACATGTTCTCGCGGTAGCGGCGGTTGGAGACCGCCGTGCCGTCGGTGACCTCCACGTGCAGCGGCGCGTCGGAACGGATCAGCAGCGGGAACAGGAGTGCCGCCGTGATCACGTGCGAACGGGCTCCGAGTTCCAGGATGCGCAGGCCGTCGGCGAGCGGCGTCTCCCAGCTCTTCTTGCCGAAGACGGAACGGACGAGCAGGTGTTCGCCGCCCCACAGGTCGTTGACGAGGACGTCGAGGCGCCCCTGTTCACGGTCGATCCGCTCGGCGAGGGCGCGGACCCGGTCCTCGTCGAGGTGGTCCGTGGGGACGGCGATCCCGGTGCCGCCGGCCGCCGTGACGAGCTCCGCGCTCTCCTCGATGGTCTCCGTGCTCCGGCCGACCTCGCTGGCCCGGGCGCGGGTGGTGCGTCCGGTGACGTAGACGGTGGCGCCGGCGCGGCCGAGCTCGACGGCGAGTGCGCGCCCCGCGCCGCGGGTGGCCCCGGCCACGAGCGCGATCCGACCGACGAGCGGACCGTCCTGGACGACGTCAGGGGTGGTGGTTTCCCGGTTCATGCACTCCATCGTCCACACCAAAAGTGACAGAACACGTCACCCTTTTCCGCGAGCGTCCCGCGCGTTCCTCCGAAGCGTTCCCGTCCCCCGGGCCTTGAGCCGTTGGTCCCGGGTGGAAGCGTCGAAAGGCCGTATCCCTGACGGCGGACCAGGAGCAGGGTGGGACCCGTCAGCCGGTCCCGATCCCACCCCAGGAGCCCGCCGTGACCGTCGCCGCCCACACCGGTGTCCACCGTCCGAGCGAGGAGCCGCACGACGGACCGCGCCGGCTGGTCGGGCCGCTGGCCGCGCTGGACGGCAGGCTGCCCGGCGTCCACGACCTGCTGCTCGTGCAGTGTCCGAGCTCGCTGCGCCCGCTCGGCGGCGGCGGGCTGCCGCACTGGGCGCGGCAGGTGCTGCGGGCCCACCCCTGGGTGACCGTCGGCCGGGCGCCCGTCGTGGCGGGTTCCCCGGCGGACACCCCGCATCCGGTGAGCTGCGTCCGGGACGCCTCGGCCGCGCCGGAGACCTGGCTGCCGGTGACGGTGCGCGGCCCGGAGCGCGGGCAGCGGCTGGACGCGCTGGTGCCCCGGGCGGCGGTGGCCCGCACGCTCCGGCCCGAACAACTCCCCGGCCGGATCGACCTGCTGACGCCGCAGCGGACGGCGGCGGTTCCGGCGCTCGCGGTTCTCCCGGTGGCCGGGCAGCTGGTGGCGGACCACCGGCTGGCCTGGGGGCCGATCGGCGCGGTCGGCTACGAGTTGGGCAGCGGCGAGCCGGTGGCCGGCCCGCTGAGCCCGCTGCGGCTGGTGCTGCGCGCGCCGCAGCCGGTGAGCCGGCGGGACGCGCTGCAGCTGCGGCGGGCGCTGAGCCGGCTGCGGGTGCCCGTCCAGGCGGAGTTGGAGACCCGGCACGGCGCCGTCCTGCTGGCCGAGTACGCGGCCGCGCCGCCGACGGTCACCCTGCTGACGCCGGACGGTCCCCGGGAGGTCCACGACCCGTGGTTCCCCCGGGAGCTGTGACAGCCGTGCCGGTCTCGCCGCCTGGACGGGGGCAGGGGGCCGGGGCCGGGGCCGGCGACCGGGGCCGGCAGCCGGGGCGCTCAGCCGTCCTTCACGGTGATTCCCAGGGCCTGGGCGAACTGGGGTGCCAGTTCGAGCAGTTGGGTGGAGCTGATCAGGGCGCCGCGCAGGCCCTGGTGGCCGTCGGGCAGGCCCAGGGCGGCGGCGCCGCGCAGGTCCACCTTGCTGAGGGTCGCGCCGCGCAGCCGGACCTCCTCCAGGGTGGAGCCGGGGAAGGCGACGTCGGTGAGCCGCGCGTCACCGAAGTCCACGTCGCGCAGCAGGCAGTCCTCGAAGACGACGTCGCGCAGGACGGCGGCGCGCAGGTTGACCGCCTCCAGCTTGCAGCCGCGGAACACCACCCGGCGCAGCGCGGAGCCGTGCGCGGTGACGCCGGCCAGGACGCCGCCGGCGAAGAGGGCGTCCTGCCACTCGCTGTCGGCGAGGTCGCAGGCCACCCAGCGGCCGGCCTGCACCCAGGCCTCGTTGAACCGGGCCTGCCGGAGCTTGACCCCGCTCAGCGCGACACCGGTGAACGCGCACTCCAGAAAGGTCGCACCGGCGGCCGACAGGTCGGTGTACTCGCCGCCGTCGAAGTGGACGGTGTCGTAGCGCGCGTCGCTGCGCAGCGGCCCGGTGTGCGGGCGCAGCAGGTCGGCGTACGGCAGCTCTTCCAGGCGGTCGGGGACGGGCTTGGGCATGGCGGTGGCACCTCGCGGTCGGCGGCGGACGACTCTCGCCCGCATGCTCGCACGCGGCACCGACAGATCCCCTCGGGCGGCGCCCGGCGCGAGCGGGCGCGGCACCGACGGGCTTCCCCGGGCGGCGCCCGGCACGAGCGGGCGCGGCGGTGACACGGTGGGGCGCGCACCGCCGGCCCTGCTCGGGATCGCCGCAGTGGGCGGGCACGCGCACGGACCGGCCCGGCCGCCGGGGTTCAGCGGCCGGGCCGTCCTGCGGTGCGTCGGGCGTCAGCCGGCCAGGCCGTTCCGCCAGAGGGTGTTGACCCGGCTGCGCTCGGCGCTGTTCGGGTTCGGGTTGGTGCAGGAGGTGCCGGGGCCGCCACCGGACATCAGCTCGCTGCACGGGCCCGAGTAGTGGTCGGGCAGGCCCAGCACGTGCCCGGTCTCGTGCGCGACGACCCGCAGCGAGTTGTACTGACGGTTCTGCGCGTAGTCGAGGAAGATGTACCCGCGCCCGTGGCCGTCGGTGCTGGCGTACGAGCCGCGCGAGTCGTTGCCCTCGTAGTAGCGGAAGTCGGCGGCCGAACCGGACCGCAGCTGGACGTTGGCGACCGAGCTGTTCCAGATCTGCGTGCTCTGGGCTATCTGGTTGCGGAAGGTCGGCGCGCTGCTGGCGTCGTAGGTCACGGTGACGGCCAGCAGGTACGGGTTGGCGGCCTGCTTGGCCTTGGCGGACTTCATGACCGCCTCGTAGAACGCCTTGTTGTTGGCGTCCTCCGCGACCGAGGTCGTGCGGGCGGCGGTGGCCGTGTAGCCCTGGGTGGGCGCGGCGGCGGCCGTGGTGGGCAGGGCGGCGAGACCGGCGGCCAGCGCCAGGCCGAGCGCGGCCGAGAAGGTGCGTGAGACACGGTTCATGTGGGGGCTCCCGTTCACGGGGGTGGAGGGGTGGGGGGTAGCGCGTGGTACCGGTGGTGCAGGCGGTACCGGGCGTGCGGTGGTGCGTGGGGTCGTACGCGGGGTGGTGCGCGCCGCCCGGCACGCCGACCGGCCGGAGGGGGCCGTCCGGTGGGCCGCGCCGGGGGTCGTCAGGAGGCCGGGCCGCCGGCCGGGCCGGACGTTCCGCCGGGAGGAGTCGACGCGGCTGCGCCCGGCACGCTCCGGGTGCGGGCCGGTGCCGAACGGGACGGCACCGAACGGGCCGGGGCCGGAGGGGCCGCCGGGCCTGGCACGGCGGAGGGCGTGCGCGAGACGCGATCCATGTGGGGGCTCCGATTCGCGGAAGCGCCGCGGTCCGGTGGGGGCCGGGCCTCGGGCATCGGATGAATGCTTTGCTGCCCCAGAGCTTCGGCCAGGCCGGCGGCCCGGCGGATGATGTCAACCGGCGATAGCACGAACCAATCACCGGACCGATCACCGTCCGCCGCCGGGCCGAGCGCCGGACCGACCACCGGACCGAGCGCCGGACGGACGGCGGTGCGAACCGGGCGGGCCGGGGAGGCCGGTGCCCCTGCCGACCCGACAACCTGTCATGTCCCTGGCGTTGCGCCGTTTCGACCGTTACGCTCCCGATGTGGAGCTCGACGTGAGACACCTCCGGGTGCTGTGCGCGATTGCCGATACCGGCAGCCTCCGCAAGGCCGCGTTGCAACTCGGCATGACCCAGCCGTCCCTCACCACCCAGCTGCACCGCATCGAACGGGCCGTCGGCGGCACGCTGTTCACCCGGGAACAGACCGGCAGCCGGCCCACCTCGCTCGGCCACTCGGTGCTGTCCCGGGCCAGGCCGGTGATCGCCGAGATGGCCGCGCTGATCGCCGCCGCCCGCCAGGAGGCCCGAGAGACGGCCGGCAGCGAGCGCGCCCGGCGGCTGCGGATCGGCAGCGTCGGCAGCCGGGCGGTGGCCGCATGGCTGCGCCGGGTGCACGAACGGCTGCCGGAGACCGACACCACCATCCAGATCGACATCTCCGCCAACGCGCTGCTCCGGATGATCGCCGCCGACCAACTGGACGTCGCCTTCGTCCACGAGAGCGAGGGGTTCCCGCTGCGGCTGCCCCCGGACGCCGAGCACCGGGTGCTGATGGCCCGTGAGCCGCAGTTCGTCGCGCTCGCCGCCAACCACCCGGCAGCCGCCCGACCGGTGGTCCGGCTGGCCGAACTCGCCGACGACACCTGGATGGTGGACCCGACGGCGGACCACGAGTACGCGGCGATGCGCCGGGTGTTCCGCGCCGCCGGGCTCAACCCGCGGGTGGTCCAGGTCCGCGACAACACGACCGCCGCCGAGCTGGTCGCCTCCGGCGAGGCCGTCCGCCCCTGCCAGCCGACCTCCGCCCCCGGTCCCGGCAGCGTCGTGCGCCGGCTGTACGGCGACCCGCTGGCCGTCCGGCTGCTGCTGGTCTGGCGGCCCCGTGCGCTCGGCGTGCCGGCCCGCGAAGCCCTGTTCGGGGAGCTGCGGGCCGTCTACCTGGACCTGGCGCAGGCCAGTCCGCCGTACCGGACCTGGCTCGCCGGGCACGGCGAGATCCTCCGCGACCTCCTGGGCGACCGGCCCCCCGAACAGCCGCCCACCGGGCGGGCCGAGGACGGTCCCGCGGCCGGCCGGCCGCGGGAGCCCGCGCCCCAGCCGCGCGAGCCGGCGCCCCCGCGCCGTCCGGCCTCCGCTCAGCCCTCCCGGGCGTGCAGCACCACCCCGACCCCCACGGTCACCGCGCTCACCAGACCGGCCGCCAGGACCCCGGCCCAGCCCGCCGCCGTGCAGGCGAGCACCGCCACCGACGCGACCGGCAGCAGCACCTGAGCCGCGCCGGTCTTGACGTGCCGGGAGTGCAGCAGCCAGACGGTGATCAGGTAGAGCGCGGTCGGCACGGTCACCGTCGCGGTGGCGGCCGTCTCGGAGATGTGTGCCTTGTGCACGGCCGATTCGACCGCCACCTCCAGCCCTGCGCCGATCGCGGCCGCCGCGCCGAACACCAGGTAGTGGCCGTACCCCCAGAGGAAGGCCTGCCGGTTGGAGCGGAGGTGCTCGTGGACCGGCCGGGCGAAGTAGATCCACCAGGCCGAGAAGCAGATCAGCAGGCCGCCGCCGGCGACCGGCAGCAGCCGGCTCAGGCCCTCGTGCTCGTCCACGGCGGACTGCACCGCGATGGTCGCCGCCGCCACCGTCTCGCCGAGCACGATCAGGGTGAACAGGCCGTACCGCTCGGCGATGTGGTGCGGGTGCCAGGTGGTCCGGAGCCGCAGTTCCGCGAGCACCGGGACGGAGAGCTCCGCCACGATGCCGAGCGGGATGAGCACCGCCCGGGCACCGTCCGGCAGCACCAGGACCACGACCCAGGCGATCTGGCAGAGCGTGATCCCGGCGGCGTACCGCAGCGCCACGCCGCGCGCCGGGCCCTCCTCGCCGGCCGCCGCGCGCAGCCACTGGGTCACCATGGCCAGCCGCATCACCACGTACCCGACGACCGAGAGCACCAGGTCCTGGTCGGCGAACATCCGGGGCACGCCGGCCGCCAGGATCAGCACACCGGCGATCTGCACCAGGGTGGTGATCCGGTAGGGGACGTCGTCGCAGTCGTAGGCGGAGGCGAACCAGGTGAAGTTCATCCAGGCCCACCAGATCGCGAAGAAGGCGAAGAGGTAGCCGGTCAGGCCGTCGCCCCAGTGGCCGGCGGCGAGGTCGTGGGCGAGCTCCCGACCCGCCTGGCCGACCGCGACCACGAAGCAGAGGTCGAAGAAGAGCTCCAGCGGGGTGGCCACCCGGTGCGGCTCGTCCCGGCTGCGCGGGACCATCCGGCGCACCGCGCGCGGGTCGGTGTGGTGCGGGTGGGGTGATGCGGCGGAATCGCTGGTCATCGGCGGTCTCCGGGCTCCGGACGGGCGGGCTGGCAGGTACCCGCCGCATCCTGGCAGCGGCCCGGTCGGCACGCACGCACCGGCGCGGCGCCGTACGGCGGTCGGCGGCACCGCCGTACGGCCGGCGTCCCGCCCTGGCGCCCGGCGCGCAGGGCCCGGGACGGCACCGGACGGTCCGATGTGCCGTGTCGTCAGCCAGAGTTGACGCTGCGGTGCGCGAACCGGGTGACAGCACGGCGGGTTTCCGGCGCGCCAGCGCCGTACGGCACGGCGGCCCCGAACACCCCGCTAGATTCTTCCCCGGTTGGAAGCGGGCGGGTCCGGGCGGACCCACGACACGGGCGGCCTGCGGGCATCGCGGAAGGTCAAGGCCGGTGGCAGGACAGCGGGGGCGGCAGAGCCGTTCCTCCCGTGTCCGCACCACCGGCCTCGTGATCACCGCGCTGCTCGTTAGCGCCTGCCGTGCGGCTCACGACCTCCGCATCGCACGTCGCCTCCGCACCCGTCTCGGCGCCCGTCTCCGCGCCCGTCTCGGCGCCCGCGCACTCGTCCGCGCCCGCCGTACGGTCGCACCGGCCCCGGCGGCTACTTCTCCCAGCCGACCTTGGCGTAGTCCAGGCTCGCCAGGCCGAAGGCACCGTAGTTGGCGAGGCCCTTGCGGGTCGCCAGCACGGTCGGCCGCTGGTACAGCTCGACGGTGTGGCCGAGCTCCCAGATCTTGGCGTCCGCCTGGTTGTAGAACTTCGCGGCCTCCACCGGGTCGATGGTGCCGGCCGCCTTCTTCAGCAGCCCGTCGATCTCCTCGGTGCCGAGCTTGGAGTAGTTCCCGAAGACGTTGTCCCCCTGCGGCAGCCGGAAGTTCAGCAGGCTGGTGGAGAGCGGGAACGAGTCGGTGTTGCGCCAGCTGGCGATGTCGAACTTGCCCGGGTTGACGTACTTGGTGAAGAAGTCGTTCGACGGGACCTTGTCCAGCTCCACCTTGACGCCCGCCGCCAGCCACATCGCCTGGGCGGCGGTGGCGAGGTCGAGCTGGGCCTGCGTGGTGGCCTCGTTGACCACCCAGTGCAGGGTCAGCGGCTTGCCGTCCCTGGTGCGCGGCTGGCCGCTGCCGGACTCCTTCCACCCCGCCTCGTCGAGCAGCTTCTTCGCCGCGGGCACGTCGAACCTGGCCCACTCGCCCGAGTTGTCCTGGTAGCCGGTCTGGTTGGGCATGAAGATGTGGTTGCCGAGCGGCTTGAACTCGACCGGGACGCCGTTGTTGGCGATCTTGATCAGCGAGTTGCGGTCCAGCGCCTTGCCGAGCGCCTGGCGGACCTTCAGGTCCTCCAGCGGACCGCCGCCGCCGAAGGAGATGTGCACCTCGTCCCACGGGCTGGCCGACCGGATCACCGTGTCCTTGGCGTCCTTGAGCTGCCCGTACGCGGTGGCGGTACCCGCCGTCGCGGAGTCGATCTCGTTGTTGAGGAAGGACTGGGTGGTCGCCGACTGCGACATCACCCGGAAGGTGATCTTCTCCGCCTTGGGCTTGGCGCCCCACCAGGCCGGGTCCGGGACCAGCGTGATGGTCTGCGCGGTCTTGTCCGCCGTCCCGATCTTCAGCGCGCCGGCCGTGATCGGGATCTTCTCGACCCAGCCCTTGTTGAAGTCGTCCGCGGTGGCGATCCCGGCGGCCGGGATCAGCGGGCGGAAGAGGTTCTGCCAGTCCGCGTACGTGTCCGCGAAGGTCACCTTGACCTCGGCCGGGTCGGCCCCCTGCTCGACCGCGGAGATCAGCTCGTAGCCGGAGGAGTCGGCGATGTTGTAGCCGTCCTTCTTGCCGTTGCTGGCCTCCCAGTCGGCCTTGAAGTCCAGGTAGCTCAGCGGCTTGCCGTCGGACCACTTGGCCTTCGGGTTGAGCTTGTAGGTGACCACCTGCGGGGAGGTCGAGGTGACCTTGGCGTCCACCAGGTAGTCGGGGGAGGGCTTGAACGCGCCGGCCTCGTCGGTCGTGAAGAGGTTCGGCTCCAGGGCCCGCATGATCTCGACCGCGTCACCGTACCGGCCGTCCACCTGGAACGGGTTCCACTGGGTGATCCACTGGTAGAGCGGGAACCGGACCTCACCGCCGTCGCGGACCAGGTCCGCCGCCTTGGCGTTGATGTCGATGGCGCCCTGGGCCGGCGCCCCGCTCCTGACCGCGGTGTCGGCGGAGCCGCCGCCGCCCGAGGTGCACGCCGCGGCGGCGAGGGTGACGGCGAGGGCGAGCACGGCGGCACGGCCGAGTCGGCGGCGTGCGGGCGTGGCGAGAGCGTCCATGAGGGTTCCCCCCGTGATGTCCGGCGAGTGGTGAGAGTTGAGCGTCGCGAGGTGTGGCGAGGCTTGAGCGTGGGCAGCCAAGTCGGTGCCGGCGGAGCGAAGGTAACAGTCGATCAGAACCAGTACCAGGGGGCCTGGTTCACACCTGACCCAACCGAAACACGGCGCAACACCGCCGCAACACCCCGGCCGCCCGCCGGTGCAACACTCTGACCTGCGGTTTCCCGACCACCCCCGGGATCCCGCGCCCCGACCGCCCCCACCCACCCCCTCACCGGGCCGCTACCGGGCCCACCGACCGAAGGCCACCCACCCGATGCCCACCCGACGCGTCGGCCCCGCCCCCACCCCGGGCAGCCGTTGATGCTCCGCTACCTGACGAAGCGGCTGGCCTACTACGCGGTCCTGCTCGCCGCCGCCGTCTTCCTGGCGTACGCGCTCTCCGCCGCCGCCCTCCAGCCGCGCACCTACTTCGAGGCCAAGGTGCCGCGCCCCGCCGCCGCCTCGGTCGAGCGGCAGCTCACCGACCTGAACCTGAACGACCACACCCCGGTCGTCGAGCGGTTCGGCCGGTGGGCCGGCGACCTGGTGCTCCACGGCGACCTCGGCCGCACCATCCACGACACCCCGGTGATCGACGACTTCCGCCGCCGGGTCTGGGTCTCGCTGCGGCTGCTGCTGATCGGCAGCCTGCTCGGCATGGTGCTCGGCGTCGCCGCCGGGGCCTGGAGCGCGGTCCGCCAGTACCGGATCTCCGACCGGCTGCTCACCCTCGTCTCCTTCGTCCTGCTCTCCACCCCGGTCTTCCTGGTCGCCCTCTTCCTGAAGAACGGCGCCATCGCCGCCAAGGAGGCCGTCGGCCACGAGGTCGTGCCGTTCACCGGCTACGAGACCCCCGGGCTCACCGGCGGGCTCGGCACCCACCTCGCCGACTGGGCGCTGCACCTGCTGCTGCCCACCCTCTCGCTGGCGCTCGGCGGCCTCGCCACCTACAGCCGCTACCAGCGCGGCACGATGCTCGACGTGCTCGGCTCCGACTACCTGCGCACCGCCGAGGCCAAGGGCCTCACCCGCGGCCGCGCCCTGCTCAGGCACGGACTGCGGACCGCGGTGATCCCGATGTCGACGATGTTCGCCTACAGCTTCCTCGGCATCTTCACCGGCGCCGCCTTCACCGAGACCATCTTCGGCTGGCACGGCATGGGCGAATGGTTCATCCAGTCCATCAACCAGCAGGACGTCAACGCGGTCGTCGCGGTCAACCTGTTCGCCGCCGTCGTGGTCCTCGCCTCCGGCTTCCTCGCCGACACCCTGCACGCCGCCCTCGACCCGCGCGTGCGGACCTGACCGGAGGAGAGCCCCGTGACCACTGTGATCGTCGAGCCCGCCGGGCCCGTGGAGCCCGCCCCGGCCGCCGGCGCCACCACCGCAGCCGCTCCCGGGGTGACCGGCCGGGGCCGGCTCGTCCTCGCCCGCCTGCTCGCCGCCCGCTGGGCGGTGGCCGGCGCCGTCGTCGTCGTGCTGCTGTTCGCCCTCGCCTTCGGCGGCCAGCTCCTCACCCCCTGGGACTACGCCGCCCCCGACTACACGGCGCTGCGTCAACCCCCGTCCGCGACCCACTGGTTCGGCACCAACGGGGTCGGCCAGGACGTCTTCGCCCAGACCGTCCGCGGCCTGCAGAAGTCACTCGTCATCGGCCTGCTGGTCGCCCTCTTCTCGACCGTGCTGGCCTCCCTGGTCGGCGCCTGCGCCGGCTACTTCGGCGGCTGGACGGACCGGATCCTGATGTTCCTGGTCGACCTGATGCTGGTCTTCCCGGCGTTCCTGGTCGTCACGATCATCTCGCCGCGCCTCAGGGGCGCCGGCTGGCTCGCCTTCGTCCTGCTGCTCGCCCTGTTCAACTGGATGATCACCGCCCGGGTGGTCCGCTCGATGACCGTCTCCCTGCGCGAGCGGGAGTTCGTCCGCGCCGCCCGGTTCATGGGCGTCCACCCGCTGCGGATCATCACCCGGCACATCCTCCCGAACGTCGCCTCCTTCCTCATCATCGACGCCACCATCGCCGTCGGCGGCGCCGTGATGAGCGAGACGGCGCTCTCCTACTTCGGCTTCGGCGTCAAGGCGCCCGACGTCTCGCTCGGCACCCTGCTCGCCGCCGGCACCAGCGAGGCGCCCGTCTTCCCCTGGCTGTTCTACTTCGCGGCCGGGCTGCTGGTCCTCTTCGTCCTCGCCGTCAACCTGATCGGGGACGGACTGCGCGACGCCCTCGACCCGACCTCCGAGGCCGCCCGGCGCCCCCGTCGCTCCGCCCGCAGGAAGAAGGCCCGCACGTGACCACCACCGTCGAGACCCCGCCGCCCGGCGCGCCCGCACCCCCACCCGCCGACCCGCTGCTGACCGTCCGGGACCTCCACGTCGACTTCACCGGACCGCGCGGCAGCGCCCCCGTCCCCGCCGTCCGCGGCGTCGACCTCACCCTGCGGCGCGGCGAGACCCTCGGCATCGTCGGCGAGTCCGGCTCCGGCAAGTCGGTCACCGCCCTGGCCGTGCTCGGCCTGCTGCCCGGCACCGCCCGCGTCCGGGGCTCGGTCCGACTGGACGGGCGCGAACTCGTCGGCCTGCCCGGGCGCGAGCTCGCCGCCGTCCGCGGCCGACGGATCGCCATGGTCTTCCAGGACCCGCTCTCCGCCTTCACCCCCGTCTACCGGATCGGCGACCAGATCGTCGAGGCGCTCCGCATCCACCAGCCCCTCGACCGGGCCGCCGCCCGCAAACGGGCCGCCGAACTCCTCGACCTCGTCGGCATCCCCGCACCCGACCGCGCCCTCGACAGCTTCCCGCACGAGTTCTCCGGCGGCATGCGGCAGCGCGCGATGATCGCCATGGCCGTCGCCAACGACCCCGACGTCCTGCTCGCCGACGAACCCACCACCGCCCTCGACGTCACCATCCAGGCCCAGGTCCTCGACGTGCTGCGCACCGCCCGGCGCGAGACCGGCGCCGCGCTCGTCCTGGTCAGCCACGACCTCGGCGTGATCGCCGGGATGGCCGACCGGGTCGCGGTCATGTACGCGGGCCGGGTGGTCGAGACGACCGGCGTCGACGAACTGTTCGCCGCCCCCCGGCACCCGTACACGCTCGGGCTGATCGGCGCGGTGCCCCGGCTGGACGGACGCGGCGGGCCGCTGGTGCCGATCCCCGGCGTGCCCGCGCCGATGGCCGAGCTGCCGGCCGGGTGCCCGTTCGCGGCGCGCTGCCCGCTGGCCGAGGACCGCTGCCGGAGCACGGAGCCGCCGCTCGCGGGGACGGGCGGACCGGCCACGGCGGTGGCGGGCCGGACGGCCGGGGCCGCGGACGGGACCGGCGTCGACGGGGCCGCCGGGGAGGCGGACGGGCCGGCGCCGGTCGAGGGGCATCTCGCCGCCTGCGTCCGCGCGGGCGAGCTGGCCGAACGGCGGCCCGCGCCCGCCGAGGTCTACCCGGTACCCGCCCTCCCCCCGCCCGCGGCGGACCCCGTCCCGAGGGAGGAGCGCACCCCGGTCCTCGACGTCACCGGGCTCACCAAGACCTTCCCCCTCCTCAAGGGCACCGTGTTCAAGCGCCGGATCGGCTCGGTGTACGCGGTGGACGGCGTCGACCTGTCGATCCGGGAGGGCGAGACGCTCGGCCTGGTCGGCGAGTCCGGCTCCGGCAAGTCCACCACCCTGTTCGAACTGCTGCGCCTCGCCGCCCCCGAGTCCGGCCGGATCGAGCTGCTCGGCCGGGACGCCGCAGGGCTCTCCCGCGCCGAGGCCCACCGGATGCGGGCCCGGCTGCAGATCGTCTTCCAGGACCCGATGGCCAGCCTCGATCCCCGGATGCCGGTCGGCGACATCGTGGCCGAACCGCTGCGCGCCCAGCGGGCCTCCGGGGGCGAGATCGCCGGCAGGGTCCCCGAGCTGCTCCGGCAGGTGGGCCTCGACCCGGCCCACGCCGTCCGCTACCCGCACCAGTTCTCCGGCGGGCAGCGCCAGCGGATCTCGATCGCCCGTGCGCTGGCCGTCCGGCCGAAGCTGCTGGTGCTCGACGAACCGGTCTCCGCACTCGACGTCTCCATCCAGGCCGGCGTGCTCAACCTGCTCCAGGCCCTCAAGGCGGAGCTGGGCCTCTCCTACCTCTTCGTCTCGCACGACCTCTCGGTCATCCGCCACCTCGCCGACCGGGTCAGCGTCATGTACCTGGGACGGACGGTCGAGGAGGGCGAGGTCTCCGCCGTCTTCGACCGTCCGCGCCACCCCTACACCCGCGCACTGCTGTCCGCCGTCCCGCTGCCGGACCCGGCCGCCGAACGGGCCCGGGCCCGCATCCTGCTCGCCGGCGACCCGCCCTCCCCCACCGCCCGGCGCACCGGCTGCGCGTTCCGCACCCGCTGCCCCGTCTACGCGCGGCTCGGCGGCCCGGCCGCGCGCACCCGCTGCGAGACCGAGGCCCCGCTGCCGACCGGGCCCGCGCCGGACACCGACCACCGGGCGGCGTGCCACTTCCCGGAGGGGTAGCGCCTCCGGCGGTTGTGCCGGTCGCCACGGTGCGTGTCCGGCCGGTGGCGATTCGGCGGATCGGACCGACTGCGTGTAATGTCTTCCAGGTCAGCAGGCGCCGCTAGCTCAGTTGGTTAGAGCAGCTGACTCTTAATCAGCGGGTCCGGGGTTCGAGTCCCTGGCGGCGCACCGACAGCCGAAGGGCCCCTCGCGAGAGCGAGGGGCCCTTCGGCGTTCCCCGCACACCCCTGCCCGGCCCGTCCGGGCACCTTCGTTCCCGGTTCCGGCACGCCCGCACCGTCGTGCCGGATAGCTTGGGGGCGCTGCCCCCACCGCGCGCGACGCGCGCTCGCACGGCCCCACCGGAGGTGCTGTCGCCATGGCTCCGCCCGACTCCGGACCGCACGGCCGGCGCCCGATGCCCGAGGAACTGGTGCTGCTCTGCACCGATCCGGCCCACGGCCGGATGCCCGTCCCGGCCGCGGCCTTCTACCGGGCGCTCACGGGCGCCTCCCCCGTCGGGGCCTGCGGACCGGACGGGCCCGACCTGCAGCTGGCGGGGCTGATCGGGGCGGCCCGACTGGACCGGCGGATCTTCCCCGGCCCGGAGAACACCGAGGTCCGCACGGCCGCACGGCGGCTCGTCAAGGAACTGCCGGTGGCCCGGGCCGTGCGCCGCCTCGTCGACGCGGACAACGCCAGCGGCGGCTGAGGCCGGCGCCGTCCGGACGCCTCGGGCGGGGTCAGCGGGTCTCCAGGATCGCCGAGGCCACGGCGTCCGGACGGTCGAACATCAGCAGGTGCCCGGCCGGGGCGGTGGTCCGGAACTCGGCGCCGAGCAGCGCGGCCAGCTCGCGCTGGACGGCCAGCCACTCCTCGGTCCGGCGGCTGCGGAGGCCGTCGTCGGCGGCGAGCACGGTGACCGGCAGGCCGTCCGGCAGTGGCGTGGTGCGGCGCAGTGCGGCGAGCTCGGCGGCCATGTCCAGGTAGTGGGTGTTCTCCCGGAGCAGCGCGCGCAGTGAGCGGCCGGTCCGGTAGCAGTGCCGGACCAGCGACACGGGGGCGAGGTCCTCACGGCGGACCGTCGAGGCGCGGGCCACCCACCGGCGCGCGGTGGGCCCGAGCAGGTACGGCACCGCGACCGCGGTGGCCGCCCCGGCAGCCGCGCGGGCCGTCAGGTCCCGCAGCTCCGGGGCCGGACGCGGACGCGGGTCCGCCTCGGCGCTGCCGTCCAGCAGCACCAGCCCGGCGGTCCGGTCCGGGTACAGCCGGGCGAAGGTCTCGACGTGGAAGCCGGCGAGCGAGTGACCGGCCACGGTGCACGGCTCCTCCCGGCCGAGCGCCTCCAGCACCGCACGGATCCGGTGGGCCTCACGTGCGGCCGTCGGGAGCGCCCGGGTCGCGGGCTCGGGCGCGCTCAGCCCGTAGCCGGGGCGGTCGAAGCGGACCACCGTCCGGTACGGGGTGAGGAAGGGGACGACCAGGTCCCAGTCGAACCAGCTGCTGCCGAGCCCGCCGGTGAGCAGGCAGAGCGGGCCGTCGCCCTCGACGCGGACGTGCAGGGGGACGCCGTCGACGCGCAGGAAGGCCGCGGTGTCCCCGGCGGCCCGGCGGTGCGGGGAGGCGCCCTGCCCGGGGCCGGTCATCCCGGCCCCCTCTCCCGGGACGGGTCCGCGCCCGCCGCCCCGGCGGCCCGGGAGAGGCCGCCCAGCGGCAGGTCCTCGGCGGCGAGCTCGCCGACGCGGGCCCGGACCGGGTCGTGTCGGGTGCTGAGCACGACCTCCAGGACCCAGGCGGTGCAGGCCACCGCACTGAGCAGCAGCGCGGCGGTGAGCCGAGTCTTCCGGCGGCCGGGGTGGGAGCTGGGCACGATTCCACCCTAACCGGCGGCAAACTCCACCCCAACCGGGCGGAAACGGGCAGGCCGGGGCGGGCGCCGCCGCAAGCGGTTCGAGGCACTCGCCGGGACCGTGTATTGTTTTCCACGTCAGCAGGCGCCGCTAGCTCAGTTGGTTAGAGCAGCTGACTCTTAATCAGCGGGTCCGGGGTTCGAGTCCCTGGCGGCGCACCGACATCGGGGAGCCTCTCGCCATCGCGAGGGGCTCTCCGGCTTTTTGCTGCCCATCGACGTCCGATTTGTGTGTGATGTCGGTCTCGCTTGTCCTCCCAGTGGATCCAACCGGCCCGTTGGACGCGTTTTGGGCTGTACACCGGAAAAGGGACAAAGGTCCCCTATCGCCGACGATCCCGTCCGAGCAGGCCCGCACGGCCTGCCCCGCCCGGACGCCCGCCCGCAGGAAAGGCCGCCGCTTTGTCCCGAGACGCCCAGAGCGGCATCCAGCGCACCGCGAAACAGAACACCGGGCCGGGTACCGGGCGGGGCGGCAGGAAGTCCCGCCGCCCCCGGCGCACCGGCTGGCGCCGGCTGGTGCCCACCTGGCGGATGACGCTGACCGGCTTCGCCGCGGCCCTGGTGCTCGGCGTCGGCCTGTTCGCCCTCGGCATCACCCTGGTGAAGGTGCCGGACGCGCACGCCGCCGCGACCGCGCAGAGCAACACCTGGCTCTACCAGGACGGCTCGGTGATCGCCCGGACCGGCCAGACCAACCGGCAGAACGTCGCCCTCGACAAGGTCTCCCCCGCCGCGCAGCACGCCACCCTGGCCGCCGAGGACCGGAACTTCTACCACGAGGGCGCCGTCAACATACCCGGCCTGGTCCGCGCCGCCGTCAAGACCGCCCAGGGCGAGGGCACCCAGGGCGGCTCCACCATCACCCAGCAGTACGTGAAGAACACGTACCTGAGCCAGAAGCAGTCGATCACCCGCAAGGTGAAGGAACTCTTCATCGCCATCAAGGTGGACGCCACCGAGAGCAAGGACGAGATCCTCTCCAGCTACCTCAACACCTCGTACTACGGGCGCGGCGCGTACGGCATCCAGGCCGCCGCCCAGCAGTACTTCGGCGTCGACGCCGCCGCGCTCGACGCCGCCCAGGGCGCCTACCTGGCCGCCCTGCTGAACGCCCCGAGCGCCTACGACGTCGCCACCGCCACCCCGGCGGGCAGGCAGAACGCCGTGAACCGCTGGAACTACGTGCTGGACGGCATGGTGAAGGAGGGCTGGCTCTCCGCCGAGGAGCGCGCCGCCACCGCCTTCCCCGAGGTCAGGAACCCGCAGTCGCAGCTCGGCCTCTCCGGTCAGGCCGGCTACCTGGTCAACGCCGCGACCGAGTACCTCACCACCAACCAGATCATCACCGAGTCCGAGCTGGCCAAGGGCGGCTACACCATCAAGCTGACCGTCGACCCGGCGCGCCAGCAGGCCCTCCAGGACGCGGTCCAGGTCCAGCTGCACGACACCCTCGACCCGGACAAGCGGAAGAAGGACGCCAACGTCCAGCCCGGCGCCGTCTCGGTCGACCCGAAGTCCGGTGCCGTGGTCGCCCTGTACGGCGGCGTCGACTACACCAGGCACTACATCGACAACGCGACCCGGCGGGACTACCAGGCGGGCTCCACCTTCAAGGCCATCGGCCTGGCCGCGGCGCTGGAGAACGACGCCAGGACCCAGTCCGGCCAGACCGTCACCCCGCGCACCGTCTACGACGGCACCAGTGGCCGCAAGGTCCGCGGCGGGAAGGGCACCCCGTACGCGCCGCCGAACGAGGGCGACAAGAGCTACGGCCAGATCACCCTCCAGCAGGCCACCGACTGGTCGGTGAACTCGGCGTTCGCCCAGCTCGCCCAGGACACCGGGCTGTCGAAGGTCCGGGACACCGCGATCGCGCTCGGCCTGCCCGGCACCACCCCCGGGCTCGACCCGGTGGCGTCCATCCCGCTCGGCACCGCCACCCCGAGCGTGCTCGACCTGGCCGGGGTGTACGCCACGCTGGACAACGACGGCCGGCAGATCACCCCCTGGCTGGTGCAGTCGGTCGACCACGAGGGCGAGGCGCTCCCGCTGCCGGCCCACAAGACCACGCAGGCGGTCAGCGAGCAGACCGCGCGCGAGGTCACCTCGATGCTGGAGGGCGTGGTGAGCGACCAGGGCGGCACCGGCTGGCGCGCCAAGGCGCTCGGCCGCCCCGCCGCGGGCAAGACCGGCACCACCGACGACCAGAAGTCGGTCTGGTTCATCGGCTACACCCCGGAGCTGGTCACCTCGGTGGCGCTGTTCGGGCAGGACCCGGCCACCGGCGCGCAGGTCAGCCTGAGCGGCACCGGCGGGATCGAGGGCGCGGCGGGCGGCCAGTACCCGGCGCAGATCTGGACCACCTACATGAAGAGCGCGCTGAAGGGGCAGCCGGTCGCCGACTTCCCCGCCCCGTCGGGCGCCGAGGACTCCTCCTCGCGCAGCGGTTCCGCGAACTCCCCGAGCTCCTCCGCCTCGCCCTCGGGCGGGACGGACGGGTCGGCCACGCCGTCCGGCGCACCGTCCTCGCCGGCGACCACCGGCGGCGGCGGGTCGGGGGCCTCGGACGGCTCGGCCACGACGCCGGGCACCGCGCCCACCGGCGGTCCGACCACCGCACCGCAGCCCACGGGCGGCGGCACCGGCGGCGCCGGATCCGGCGGCGCGACCACGGCTCCCAGCCAGCCGGCGACGTCCTCGCCGACCGGCCGGCCGACCAGGACGCCGGCGCCGACCACCGCCCCGACGACGGGTCCGACCACCGCACCGACGCCCAGCCCGCAGCCCACCGGCGGCACCGGCGGGTCGGGATCCGGCGGCAGCGGTGGTACGGGCGGTGCGGGCGGTTCGAACGCCGGCGGCGCCACCGGCTCCGGGGCGGACGCGGGCGCGAACGCCCTGGCGGGCGCCGGCGCGGCACAGTAGCGCCGGCCCGGAACAGCCGGGTCCACCGCACGGAGCGGTGGGCCCGTCGCCGCACACGGCCCCCGGCAGGACCGAATAGCGGAATGACCCCTTACCGAAGTGCCGGTACGACTGTCACAATTCGTCGGTGCACAGCTCAAAACACCTGCTCGGCGGTTCCTCCGCCCGGACCCTCGGTCTCACCCTCGCGCTCGTCTCCGCCATCGCCTTCGGCGGCTCCGGCACCGCCGCCAAGCCGCTGATCGCCGCCGGGCTCTCACCGCTGCACGTGGTCTGGCTCCGGGTCACCGGCGCCGCCGTCGTCCTCCTGCCGCTCGCCTACCGCCACCGCGCCGCCGTCCTGCGGCGGCCCGGCCTGCTCATCGGCTTCGGCCTGCTCGCCGTGGCCGGCGTCCAGGCCTGCTACTTCGCCGCGATCTCCCGGATCCCGGTCGGCGTGGCGCTGCTGATCGAGTACCTCGGTCCGCCGCTGCTCATCGGCTACGTGCGGTTCGTCCAGCGACGCCCGATCAGCCGGGGCGCGGCGGTCGGCGCCGGGGTGGCCGTCGCCGGTCTGGCCTGCGTGGTCGAGATCTGGAACGGCCTGAGCTTCGACGCGCTCGGCGTCCTGTTCGCCCTCGGGGCGGCCTGCTGCCAGGTGGGCTACTTCGTGCTGGCCGACGCCGGCAGCCGGGGCGACCGGCCGGTCGACCCGATCGCGGTCAGCGCGTACGGACTGCTGATCGGCGCGATCGTGCTCACAGCCCTCACCCGCCCCTGGGAGGCCGACTGGAGCCTGCTCGGCGGGGACGTGGTGATGAACGGGCGCACCGTTCCCGCGCTGCTCCCGGCCGCGTGGATGGTCCTGATCGCGACCGTGCTCGCGTACCTGACCGGCGTGATCGCCGTGCGGCACCTGTCGCCCCCGATCGCCGGGGTGGTGGCCAACCTGGAGGCGGTCGTCGCCACCGTGCTGGCCTGGGTCCTGCTCGGCGAGCACCTCGGGCTGCCGCAGGTGACCGGCGGTCTGCTGGTGCTGGCCGGCGCCTTCGCCGCCCAGGCGAGCAAGCCCGGTACCGCGCCGGAGACGGCCACGACTGCGGCTCGGGCCGGGACTGCGGCTGGGGCCGGGACTGGGGCTGCGGCCTCGGTGGGGCGGGAGAACGCTCCGCCGGGAACGGACCGGGTGACGCGAGGTCCGGACGCGGTGCCGGCGGGAGCGACGGCACTCGGCGAGCGGCTGGCCGGGGCGGCGGCCGAGGCCGACGCGACGGCCGACCGGGCCGGGGTCAGCGACCGACCCAGCCGAACCAGTCGAGGTGATTGAGCGGCCACACGACGGCCGACACCGGGCCGACCACGTTGTCCACCGGCACGGCCCCGCCACCGGGGCCGCGCTGGTGGTAGCGCGAGTCCGCCGAGTCACTGCGGTGGTCGCCCTCGACCCAGACGTAGCCCTGGGGCACCGTCACCGGGCCGAAGTCCAGCCCCGCGCAGGAGTCGTCCCCGGGGTGGAGGTAGGGCTCGTCCACCTTCGTGCCGTTGACGGTCAGCGTGGTACCCGCACACTGGACGGTCTGCCCGCCCGTCGCGATGACCCGCTTGACCAGGTAGTTGTCGTCCTTGGGCGGAATCAGCCCGACGAAGCCGAGCGCGGAGCCCAGCGCGTTGGCGACCGGGTTCCCGCCGGTCGGCTGCGGAGGCAGCCAGTCCCCCGGGTCCTTGAACACCACCGGCTGACCGGCCTCGGGCTCCCAGCCGGTCAGCGGGGCCAGCTTGTTCACCCCGACCCGGTCACCGATCCGCAGCGTGTTCTCCATCGACCCGGAGGGGATGGTGAACACCTGGAACAGGCAGGTCTTGATCAGCAGCGCGACCACCAGGCCGACCGCCGCCATCGCGGGGATCTCGATCCACCACGGACGCTGCCGGCGGGGCTTCGGAGTCCGGCGTCCCTCGGCAGCGCGCCGGGCCCGCCGGGCCTCGGCCCGGCCGCCGGACGGCACGGCGGGGGTCCCGGAAGTTTCCGGCCTGCCGGGGTACCCCGGCACACCGGGACCACCGCCGGCCCCGGGAGTACCGGGGGCGCCGTACGCACCGCCGCCGGAACCGACGGCCCCGGAGGGAGCGGCCCCGGCGTCGCCGTGCGTACCGGGCAGGTTCACCGCCATCGTCGCTGCTCCACTCTCCGGCTGCGGGGGAACCTGCACGCTACGCCACCCGGGGAGCCTGGCGAAATCGGGCGTTTACCCCCGCCCGACACCGCCGGAGGGGGCCGGGGCACCCGTCCTCCCGGGAACGGACCTCCGGGTGCTCTCCCGGAATCCCCCGCCCGGCCCGCGGGTCGGGCCGGGCCCGGGGTCAGACGGAATCGTTCCCGCCGGTCACGGCATCACTGGCGATGGCCTCGTGGTGGCGGATGACCTCGGCGATGATGAAGGTGAGGAACTTCTCGGCGAACACCGGGTCCAGGTGCGCACCGGCGGCCAGCTCGCGCAGGCGCTTGATCTGGGTGCGCTCGCGCGCCGGGTCGGCCGGCGGGAGCTTGTGCTCGGCCTTGAGCCGCCCGACCCGCTGGGTCGCCTTGAAGCGCTCGGCCAGCATGTGGACCACCGCGGCGTCGATGTTGTCGATGCTCTCGCGCAGGCTGGTCAGCTCGGCCCGCACGGTGTCGTCGATCCCCTCGTGCAGTCCGGCGTCGGGGGTCGTGGGGTGGTCCGTCATCGGGGCGGCTCCGCGGCTCTCTCGCAATGGGCACCCGGTCGTGCACCGGTCGTGCACCGGCCGGGCTCGGGCCCGGGTCAATCTAACAGGGCACCCCGCACGGGCCCGCACCATTTGGCCTATCCGTCCACGATATGGACGGCACACGGAGTGATCCCCCGGCGGGGCTCCGAGCTGGCGGGGCACGCCCCCTCACCGGCACCGTCACCCGGACGGCCGAGGCGTTTTCGGACGCACGTGCCCGATGCGCTACTTGTGGCAGGCCCCCGACCTGCACGTAGGCTAAGCGCGGCATGACCGGACGTGACGACTCAGCAGTTCCTCATTACTGGAGGTACCGATCGTGGCAACCACCCGCACCGCCCGCACCGCGTGGGAAGGCAACCTGCTCGACGGCAAGGGCCAGGTGACCTTCGCGTCGTCCGGCATCGGCGAGTACCCGGTGTCCTGGCCGGCCCGGGCCGAGGCGGCGAACGGCAAGACCAGCCCGGAGGAGCTCATCGCGGCCGCGCACTCCGCGTGCTTCTCGATGGCCCTCTCGCACGGCCTGGCCGGCGCGGGCAACCCGCCGACCAAGCTCGACACCCAGGCCGACGTCACCTTCCAGCCGGGTACCGGCATCACCGGGATCCACCTCACCGTCGTCGGCGAGGTTCCCGGCCTGGACGCGGACGGCTTCGCGAAGGCCGCCGAGGACGCCAAGGCGAACTGCCCGGTGAGCCAGGCCCTGACCGGCACCACCATCACCCTCACCGCCACGCTGGCGGGCTGACGCTCCGACCTGCGGTCCTCGGGCCCGGCGGGCGCACGCACCGCGCTCGACCGGCGCCCGAGAGCGCACTACCGGAGCACACGCCCCCGGTACACGTCATGTGATGTGTACCGGGGGCGTCCGCATGTATCGCCGCACTTGCCCCCAAAGCCGACGAATCACCCTGGCGGCGGTCACCGCGCGTTGCCGACGCGTCCTATGATCGGCCGCAGCGCCCTGTTCCTCACGGTTCCTCACGCGGGCTTCCGCACGGCCGCTCCACCCCGAGCGTTCCGCACCGGACCCCGGCCCCGAGGGCCCCGGAAGAGTGCGGAGTCGGCCGCCGCCAGTCGGGTGACCGGCCGGACCAGCGTCAAGCGTCAAGCTGCAGCAGCGGACGGGAGCATGCCGTGCCGGGCCAGAACGAGGGGGCCGACGCACACTACCCGGGCGTGCGGCACGAGGAGCCACGGCACCGACACCCTCTCCCCCCGCCACCCGGCGTCCGCCCGGCCAACGGCGTCGCGCTCAACGGCACCGCACTCGACGGCGAAGCCCCCAACGGGGCCGCCCACGCCGTTCTGACCGACCCCCGCGCCCCCGCCGCCGACGGCGGCCCCCACCGCTGCCCGACCTGTTCGGCACCGCTCGGCGACGGGGCCCACCGGCCGGCCGAGGACGGGGCCGCCGAAGCGTCACCCCCGGAGGCGGAACGGCTCTCGGCCGCGCTCCGGGCGAGCGAGTCCCGCTTCCGGGCCGCCTTCTGCGACGCCGGCATCGGCATGGCACTGATCGACCCCGAGGACCGGATCATCGAGGTCAACCCCGCCTTCGCCGCCCTGACCGGCCGCACGGTCGGCGAGCTGGCCCGGACCCACATCCACGAGATCCTCGACCCCGAGGGCATGCCGCACCGCCTGTTCCCCGCCCTCGTCCACGGCGAGCGCGACCGGCTCCGGGTGGAGAAGCAGCTCAAGCACCGTGAGGGACGCACGGTCTGGAGCAAGGTGACCATCTCCCTCATCCGGGACGGCGCGGGCAGCCCCCTCTACACGCTCGCCCTGGTCGAGGACATCACCGAACAGCGGAGGCTCGGCGACCGCCTGGAGTACCAGGCCCTGCACGACCCGCTGACCCGGCTGCCCAACCGGACCTTCTTCTTCGAGCGCCTCGACGCCGCCTGCCTCACCCACGACCGGACGACCGACCGCCCGACCGGGTCTGCCACGGGGTCGACCGCCGGGTCACCGGCCCGGACCGTCACCGGGACGGGGACGGCCTGGGTGGGCCCGGCGGGCCCGGCGGCCGGCTCGGCGACGACGGACGAACGCCGGGTCGGCGTCTGCTACCTGGACCTCGACGGATTCGCCGCGATCAACGAGACCCTCGGCCACCACATCGGCGACCAGCTGCTGATCGCCGTCGCGACCCGCCTGCGGCGCGGCTTCTCCGCACGCGAGACCCAGCTGGTGGCCCGGATGGGCGGCGACGAGTTCGCCGTCCTGGTGACCGACAGCAAGGGCAGCCACCAGCTGACCGACCTGGCCGCCCGGATCCTCGAAGCCCTGGAACGCCCCTTCGACGTGGCCGGTCACCGGCTGGCGGTGACCGCCAGCGTCGGCGTCGTCGAACGGTCCGTCCACGAGACCACCCCCACCGACCTGGTCAAGGACGCCGACTCCACGCTCTACTGGTCCAAGGCCGACGGCCGGGCCCGCTGGACCCTCTACGACCCCGACCGGGGCGCCCACCAGCTGACCCGCCAACTGCTCTCCACCGCACTGCGCCCGGCGCTGGAGCGCGGCGAGTTCACCATCGAGTACCAGCCACTGGTCGGCCTGGCCGACGGCACGGTGCACGGGGCCGAGGCGCTGGTGCGCTGGCGCCACCCCCGCTACGGGACGCTCTCGCCGGACCGTTTCATCCCGCTCGCCGAGGAGTCCGGCGCCATCGTGCCGCTCGGCAAGTGGGTCCTGGAGGAGTCCTGCCGCCAGGCCCGGCGCTGGCTCACCGAGTTCCCCGAGACCGAGACCTTCGTGAGCGTGAACCTGGCCGCCCGCCAGATCTGGGACTCCGACGTGGTCGCCGACGTCGCCCAGGCGCTCGAGAGCACCGGCCTGCCGGCCCGGCTGCTGCAGCTGGAGATCACCGAGAGCGCACTGCTCGGCCCCGGCGGACGCCCGCTGCAGGCGCTCCAGGCACTCGCCGACATGGGCGTCCGGATCGCGATCGACGACTTCGGGACCGGCTACTCGAACCTGGCCTACCTCTCCCGCCTGCCGGTGCACGTACTGAAGCTGGACGGCACCTTCATCGAGGGGTTCCGCGACCCGGCCCCGACGGGCGCCCGCACCGGGCTCGCCGGCCGGGACGCGCGCCGGAGCGACGCCGACGAGCAGATCGTCGGCGCGATGGTGCAGCTGGCCCACACCCTCGGCCTGACCGTCACCGCCGAGGGCATCGAGAGCGCGGCCCAGGCCGAACGGCTCCGGCTGACCGGCTGCGACACCGCCCAGGGGTGGTACTTCGCCCGCCCCGGCGACGCGGAACTCGTCGCGGCGATACTCCGTGACGGTCGCGACGGCCGCGACGCCCAGGGAGGACCGGTCGGCCCGGGCGGCGCGGTCGGCCCGGGCGGCGCCGTCGGCCCCGTCGAGTAGGAGGCCCGAGGACGGCCGTCCTGCCGGCGGCCGCCCCCGAGGGGGTTCTCAGGCGTCGGCGGACTTCGCCCCGGTCAGGCCGTACGCCTCGGCGATCAGCCCGTAGGAGCGGTACCGCGCCTCGTGGCCGTGGATGTGCGAGGTGACCATCAGCTCGTCCACCCCGGTCCGCTTGCGGAGCGCCTCCAGGCCGTCGGCCACCTCGCCCGGCGAGCCCAGGACGACGTTGCCCAGCCATTCGTCGATGAAGTCCGCCTCCACCGGGCTGTACGGGTAGGACTCCGCCTCCTCGGGCGTGGGGATCGGGCCCGGGTTGCCCCGGCGCAGCCGGAGCATGCCGAGCGCCGCGGACCGGGCGAGCCGGCGGGCGGTGGCCTCGTCGTCCGCCGCGACCGCGCTCACCCCGATCAGCGCGTACGGCTCGTCGAGGACCGCCGAGGGGCGGAACGCGGCGCGGTAGAGGTCGAGGGCCGGGACGGTGTTCACGCTGCTGAAGTGGTGCGCGAACGCGAACGGCAGGCCGAGGCTGCCGGCCAGCTGGGCGCTGAAGCCCGAGGAACCGAGCAGCCAGACCGGCGGCCGTCCCTCCCCCTTGGGCACGGCGGTCAGCCGCGCGTACGCGTGGTCGGGCGGGAAGGTGCCGTCCAGGAAGTGGGTCAGCTCGGCGAGCTGCCGGGGGAAGTCGTCGGCGCCCTCCGCCAGGCCGCGGCGCAGCGCGCGGGCGGTGGCGGGGTCGGTGCCGGGGGCGCGCCCGAGGCCGAGGTCGATCCGCCCGGGGTGCAGGGCCTCCAGCAGGCCGAACTGCTCGGCGATCGCCAGCGGGGCGTGGTTGGGCAGCATGACCCCGCCCGAGCCGAGCCGCAGGGTGCTGGTGTGGGCGCCGAGGTGGGCCAGCAGGACCGCGGGCGTGGAGCTGGCGACACCGGGCATGCCGTGGTGCTCGGCCACCCAGAAGCGGTGGTAGCCCCACTCCTCGGCGCTGCGGGCCAGGGTGGTGGTCGCGGACAGGGCCTGCGCGGGCGTGTAGCCGACGCCGACGGTGGCCAGGTCGAGGATCGACAGCGGCGCCGGCGCCGTGCCCCGGGCCGTACCGCGGACCACCTCGTCGACGCGTGGGTCCGTCCGGTGGTCCCGCTGGTTCTCGTGCCGGTCCTCGGTGGTCATGCCGTCCGTCCTCCTGGCCGTGGTCGCTGCCGTGCGCCGGTGGTGTCCACCGGTGTCGCTCACCGGTCTCGGCGGTCAGTGCCGTCGCCGGTGCCGAGGATGGTCAACCACGCGGCGGGGTCCGCTGTTCCCCGCCCGGTCCCGGCCCCGCCGGGACCGCATCCGGGGACCCGCGCCGGACCGGCGGGCGCGCGGCTGACGCTCCGCCAGCAGCCGAACACCCGGGGCGACTTCACGCCAGCGCGGGAAGTCGCCAGCCCCAGGGCTCGCGGTCGGCGGTCGGCGTCCGGCAGGCTATGGGCCAGGAGCGGATCACCCAACCGGATCCGCACTCACCAGCAAGATCGTCGGGCTGGACCAGCGCCGATCGATCCCCGCGAGCCCCCGGAGCGGCACCCCGCTCCGGGGGCTCGCGCCATGGTGGGCCCTGTGACCCGCAGCACGCCGGGGTGCTTCATGGCATGAAAAGTCGAGGCGCTAGCGTTGTCCTCTGCAGCCACCTGCTCCCCCGGGCGGTCTGGAGGGAGATTTCGGATATGGACATCGCGACGCTGGTCGGATCCTCGTGGATCTGCGCCCTGGCGCTCTGCGCCGTCCTCGGCGACGCGTTCCTCCCCTTCATCCCCAGCGGGACACTCGTCATCCTGGCCGTGCTCAAGACGGCACAGATAGACGGCGCGCCGCTGATGCTCGGGCTCGGGGTGGCGATGGCCTCCTTCCTCGGCGACCTCCTGCTGCTCCGGGTCGCCCGGAGCGGGGCACCCATGGTCCGGCGGCGCCTCGAACACCGGCCGCAGCTGGCCGCCAGCGTGGAACGGGTCCAGCAGGCACTGGACGGGCGGACCACCCGGGCCGCCGCCGCGATGGTGGTGATCGCCCGGTTCGTACCGGCCGGGCGGACCGTGCTCGACCTGGCCATCGGCCACTCTCCCGCGCACCCGCACCGGTTCCTCCGGTGGTCGGCGCTGGCCGCGATGATCTGGGCGACCTACATCGTGACCCTGGGCTGGCTCAACAGCCACTGGTTCGACACCGCCTGGCTGAGCCTCGCGGTCTCCTGCACGGCGGCCACCGCGATCAGCACGGCCATCGCACGGGTCGTGCGGCGCAACCGCCGCCTCTCCCTCGGCTGACGCCCCGGCACCGCGACGCCGCGACCACCGCCGGGCACCGGCACCGAGCCCCGAGTACCGGGCATCGAGTACCGGGCATCGAGTGCCGGGCATCGGGCATCGGGCATCGGGCATCGACGCGACCAATCCGTCGAAACGGGCGAATCGTCACAGGACGGCAACAGACGACACCTGCGCGCATCCCGCACACCTGTGCCATGCGTGTTCAGTGTCGACGGACCCCGGCACCTTGGGTGCCCCCGCGTCCGTATGCCATGCTGAAGACGAAAATCGATCAATTGTCCGATTTGGCCGGAGCGGCCACGGCCACAGCCACGGCCGCGACCCCCGGCCCGGGGCACCAGGGGAGACCATGAGCATCATCTCTCGCAGGACCGTGCTCGCAGCCGGCGCCGCCACCGCGGCCCTCGGTGCGGTGACCGCCTGTTCCGGCAGCGGGTCGGGCTCGGGCTCGACGTCCGGCCCGACATCGGGCTCCGCCCCGGCCCCCACCGGGAGCAGCGGAAGCAACGGACCGACGAGCGGCGCCCCCACCACGAACGGCCCCAAGGGCACCCCGATCGGGGACGGCTCCACCTCCGACACCGGCCCGCAGCCGAACCAGCCGAAGGCGGAGAAGCTCAAGCCCGGCGAGCGCCCGCCGCAGTTCGTGGTCCTCTCCTGGGACGGCGCCGGCGCGACCGAGGACGGCCAGTTCCCCCGCTTCCTCAAGCTCGCCGAGGAGCACAAGGCCTCGATGACCTTCTTCCTCTCCGGCATCTACACCCTGCCGAAGGGCAAGGCGAACCAGTACCAGCCGCCGAAGCACTCGGTCGGCGCCTCCGACATCCCGTACCTCTCGGACGCCGGGGTGAAGAACACGATCAAGATCATCAGCCAGGCCTGGCTGGCCGGTCACGAGATAGGCACCCACTTCAACGGCCACTTCTGCGCGAGCCGCTCGGACGGCAACGGCGTCAACAAGTGGACCCCCGAGGACTGGGAGAGCGAGATATCCCAGGCCGTCGGCTTCGTGACCCAGTGGCGGACCAACACCGGCTTCACCGACGTCGACCCGCTCCCCTTCGACTACCGCAAGGAGCTCATCGGCGGCCGCACCCCGTGCCTGGAGGGGCAGAAGGCCCTGCTGCCGACCGCCGCCAAGCTGGGGTGGAAGTACGACGCCAGCTCCCCCGGCGGCCAGCAGATCTGGCCGCAGAAGGTGCAGGACGGCAAGGTCTGGGACTTCCCGCTGCAGAGCATCCCGTTCCCCGGGCACTCGTTCCAGGTGCTCTCCATGGACTACAACATCCTGGCCAACCAGTCGGCCGGCAGCACCAAGGGCGACCCGGCGAAGTACGACGAGTGGCGCGCGCAGGCCCGCGACTCCTACGTCGCGGGGTTCGACCGCGCCTACAACGGCAACCGCGCGCCGTTCTTCATCGGCAACCACTTCGAGCAGTGGAACGGCGGGATCTACATGGACGCCGTGGAGCAGACGATCAAGGCCGTGGCGGGCAGGCCCGAGGTCCGGCTGGTCTCCTTCAAGCAGCTGGTCGAGTGGTTGGAGGCGCAGGACCAGTCCACCCTCCGCAAGCTCCGCACCCTCGGTGTCGGCCAGGCGCCGGCCGGCGGCTGGGAGTCCTTCCTCGGCACGGCCGGCTGACGTCCCGCTGCGGCGCCCCCCTTCTTCCGACGGACGGGCGGACGGGCGGACGGGCGAGCGGGCGGGACCGGGGACAGACACCCGGTCCGGCCCGGGCAGCACCGAGCGGAGCCGGCCCGGACAGGGCCGGGCCGGGCCCGGGCTAGCCGGCGGCCTGGGCCAGCCCGAGTGCGTACGGCAGCCAGAACTCGCCCGCCCGGGGCTCGCCGCGCCCGCACTCGCCGTCGGACTCGCCGGGGTTCTTGATCCAGAGGTAGGCGTCGACGCCCGGCCGCCCGGTGTCGGCGGTGGGCGGCGCCCCGAGCGCGCGGCCGGGCGGGTTGCACCACGCCTCGCCGCTCAGCGGGCCGTTGCCGTTGCGACTGGTGTCGATGACGAAGTGCTTGCCGTCCAGCAGGGCGGAGAGCTGGGCACCGTACGTGGCGTTCCGGTCCGTGGTCGAGAAGTTGGAGACGTTCACCGCGAAACCGTCCGCCGAGGCGACACCGGACTTGCGCAGCGCCTCGGCCAGCGCGGAGGGGTCCTGCACCCAACCGGGATTTCCCGCGTCCAGGTAGACCCGCACCTGCGGGCGCTTCTTCAGCTCCTGGACGGCGAAGGCGAGCAGGCCGTACCGCTCGGCCGCCGCGTCGCCCTTGACCCCGCAGGTGTCCAGGGTGTGCGCCACCGCGTCCGGCTCCAGGACCACCCAGGCCCGGCGGTCACCCAGCGCCTCGGCCAGGCCGGTGATCCAGGACCGGTACGCGGCGGCGTCGGGCGCACCGCCCGCCGAGTACAGGCCGCAGTCCCGGTGCGGGATGTTGTAGGCGACGAAGACCGGCGTGCGGTCCGCTGCCGCGGCCCGCCGGCTCACCTGTTCGGCGATGCCCCGGGCCGCCTGGTCGCCGAGCCACTGCGAGGAGGGCTGGGCGGCGATCCGGAGCAGGGTGTCGGCCTCGGCCGTGCGGCCCTGGCCTCGCAGGGCGGACAGTTGACGGGCGGCGGAGGTCTGGTCGGAGACGTAGAAGGCCTGACCGGGAAGCTGCGGCAGCACGCCCGCTCCCCCGGCGGGTGCACCGCCGGGCGGTGCGGGGACCGCCGAGGCGCCCGTCGACGCGGCGCTGTTCGAACTCCCGCCGCCGGAAGGCCCCTTGACCGCCCCGGCGCTGCCTCCGGCGCACCCCGCGACGCCCGTCACCAGCCCCAGCATCGCCGCCCCCGCGGCCAGCCGGAAACCCACTCTTCGCCCTGCTCGGCGCACGTACCGCCCCTCCCAGACCCGGTCGGGCGACCGGTCGGTCCCCAGCTTCGCATACCGGGTGCCGCCCGCTGTTCACCAGCCCCGGGGACACCGGCGCGGCCCCCCCCGTGGTGAGGTCCCGAGAGTGG